>JAJZLW010000124.1 GCA_021850505.1 Thermoplasmata archaeon | reverse complement strand
GTCTTTAACGACGATATGACTGTTTATGCTATTTCATACATGATGAAGATAACAGTGAAATGGGTTGAGTCAAGAACAGAGGATGTTATGCTGACAGGGCACGAACGTGACCAGATACATTTTGTGAAGGCCGGTTTCGAAAAGAACGGGAAGCTTGTTGCTATTTACGACAGGATCATTGCCGATGTTGGGGCTGGCACAACCTTCTGGGCTGAAGTGCAGCCTGCCATGGTAGCTTCAGTGACTGTTCCAGGACCTTATCTTTTCAGGAACTATGGCTTCGATATGTATTGTATGACAACAAACAAAACACCATGGTCCCCAAACATAGGTTTTGGCAGACCGGTTGCTGCGCTTGTCATGGAGAGGCTGATGGATATAGCTGCATTGAAACTGAAAATGGACCCTGTGAGCATAAGGGAGCTGAATCTCGTGCACAAGGAACAGTTTCCATATAAAAACCCGGCCGGCGTTGTCTATGACAGCGGGGACTACAGGCTCGGACTGAAGAAACTGACAAAGATGATGGAATATGAAAAATTGCCCGATCTGCGCGAAAAAATGAGAAAGAAAGGCAAGCTGCTTGGTGTGGGTATATCCGTGTATTCTGAATATACTGCACCACCGTCATCCAGACTGCAGGGTATTCTCGGCTGGCACGTTGGTGGCTATGAAAAGGCAACTATCAGGATGAACCCGACCGGAAAAGTCAATATTTATCTTGGTGTAAAGGACAGCGGACAGGGCCATGAGACAATATTTGCGCAGATAGCCGCTGATGAACTCGGTATCAGCATTGATGATATTTACGTGAATGAGGGGGACACAGATAGGGACCCATATGGTTTTGGCAGCTGGGCGTCCAGATCCACTGTAACTGCGGGAAATGCAGTTCTACTTGCATCCAGGAAGATGAGAGATCGCCTGTTAAAGATTGCAGCTCATTTCCTGAAGGCAGATGAGGAAGATCTTGAAATATCAAACGGTGAAGTCAAAGTCAGGTCTGATCCAGACAAGAGAATGGGTATGACCCAGCTTGCAAGCATGGTTTATAGACAATCTATGAAGCTTCCCAGCGGGATCGAACCAGATCTCGAAGTCTCGGCCATCTATGATCCACCGCAGGACAGCACAATGGTAAGCTACGCCTGGCATGGAGTCCTGATGGAAATAGATCCTGAAACCGGCCAGATCAAACTGCTAAAATACTATGTAGTGGACGATGCAGGCGTCATAATCAACCCTCTCAGTGCAGAAGGACAGGTTCACGGCAGCACCATTGCTCATGGACTTCAGCAAACATTTGCTGAGATAAAATATGACGATAACGGCATCTTGCTTACAACATCATTCTGGGATTACATACCGATTTCATCACTTGATCTACCACAGACATTCCAGATTGAAAATATTGAGAGTCCATCCCCGACCCCCGGTGGTTACAAAGGAATGGGAGAAGGCGGGGCAATAGGATGCCCACCCGCGATTGCGAACGCCATCTCAAACGCAGTCGCTGAATTCGGCTCCCAGGTCAGGAAGATACCGATATCAATGGAAGAGGTATTCAACCTGATAAAGAAATAATGAATCCAATTATTTCAATATTTTTTCCGCTATTTTCCTGAATTCATCATCAGGTATCGGTCTCTTTTCCTTTTGCGAGATATCCTTCACGGCTTCCACTATCTTCTCGAGTTTTTCTTCGGGGACATCTCCTTTTGCCATGTGAAGCTCCAGTAACTTGTATCTTATTGAACCCTTTCCGCTCTTCTTGCCGATTACAACCTCATGCCGGTTTCCAACAAGATCCGGAAGCACAGGTTCAGAACCGAGATTATAGTTTGCCCAACCTGCAACAGATATACCGCTTTCCCTGCCAAAGGCCCTTCTTCCAACAAAAGGTTTGTTATCCGGAGTCCTGAACTTACTGCGTTCCTCCACGAGTCTGGAAAGTTCCACAAGTTTTTCCTCCTTAAGCCCTGAATCCAGGTGATAAAGGTACTTCAAGCCCATGTGGATCTCATCCAGGGATGCATTTCCAGTCCTTTCTCCTATACCGTTAACTGCAACATGAACTGTTGATGCACCATGAACGACAGCTGCAAAAGAAACTGCCACCGCAAGGCCAAAGTCATTGTGTGTATGGACCTCAAGTGGCCTTTTGAAGACAGACCTGATATTGTCAACCAGATATCCCATGCCTTCATAGCTGATGCATCCAAACGTGTCAACGATCGAAAGCGAATCAACCTTTGAGTTCTGTGCTAGGGATGCAAAGTCCATGACATCCTTGACATCAGCTCTGGTAGTATCAACGCCAAAGGAAGAAACAAAGAGGCCGTAGGATTTAGCATGATCAATCATTTCCTGCGTTAAGCTGAGTGCTTTTTCCATATCCCAGCCCAGCTGCTTTCTTTTTGGAACACCAAGTGGCGTTTCCAGCACTATACCGTCGATTCCAACGGACGCGGATTCATCTATATCTTTCTTGATAAGACGGCAAAGCGTGAATATCTTAGATTTCAGTCCCATTGATGTTATTGTCTTGATTGCGTCCTTTTCCTCAGCTGATATGACAGGCATTCCAACCTCAATTCTCTGGACTCCGGCATCGCTCAGTTTTTGTGAAATATCGATTTTGTCCTGCTTGTTGAAAACTATTCCGGGTGTCTGCTCGCCATCGCGCAATGTTACATCGTGAATGGAAATTTTCTCGGGCAGCCTTATACTGCGATCCAAAATGGATTCATCATTATACGGACTGACCCAGAACTTCTCCCCGATATGTTTTTTTCCAGTTGATTCTTGCATATTATTCATATTAGTAAGGGATCTGAAGTTTATAATTTTTCAGTTGTTTATAGGTTTTTTACCATTTATGCAAGAGCGATTGGCCTCACAAGGGATGCCTCCGCTCCTTTTATTTTGAGTGGAGATACCATAAGGAGGGAAGAATACACTCTGTCCTTTGAAAGATCCTCAAGCTTAAGGCTTTTCATCAGAAATATACCATTATCGGTGAGTATGATGTTGTGCACCTCGAATGGTATCGGTACGCCAGCAGCAAGATTGTCAATACCGACAAGCCTTGGTTTCTTGCCTGCCAGCCACTTTGCGGATTCAGGTCCGAGGCCGGCAAATTTATGCAGGTATGCGTCGCTGTCGGTTTCAAAGAACCTCGAATAGCCTGTTCTGACAAGAATGGCGTCACCTTCTTCAATGCTTAAACCGGCAAACTCCATCGCCTTCTGTAGATCATCAGCTGAGATCTGGTACCTTTCAGGAAGGATATCGAGCCCTTTTGAGGCAGGAACATCGAGCAATTTCGCGTTGACAACAATGGGCGGAACACTTTCGGCGCTGAAAAGCGGTTCCGGGAGATCATGGTAACCGTCATCCCTCTCATATTTTGTTATATCAACACCTCTCACCTTTAGCGATCGGGACATGTGGATTGGAAGGTCGAAGTGAGTACCTGCGTGCATGCTCGTTGTAACATAGCCGATTGAGTCTGCAAATTCTGGTGCAACATTCTTGAAAAGTTCCTTTGTGTGCTCATGGTAACGATAGAGGAAATATGAAAATGGCGGGTCTGCAGGGTGTACTGGCATAGTTTTCCAGTATGGCTGGCCCAGGTCATATACCTTACACTTTTTTACTGAACCT
Source organism: Thermoplasmata archaeon (assembly GCA_021850505.1). The sequence goes on along the minus strand of JAJZLW010000124.1, from coordinate 1,419 downwards.
AACAGTTCCTTCGTCGTTTCTTTCATCTGCATAGTTCTTGATAATTCTGTGAATTATAATTCTTTGCACACTGAATCCAGTCCGTTGTTATCAAGTGATAATCAAAATAAATCTATCATAAAAATGATATTAATTTATAAAAAATTAAAAAAAATAAGGCATTAGGAAATATCTGGATGTGTCATCAAACGCTGATCTCTTCCAGCTCCTTCCTCGGTGGTGTGTTCTTCATTGCGAAGAAGAAAATCACTATTGCTATGAACTCAGGTATGATCTCAAGATACAGCCAGGCTGCATTGAATGACATTGAGGAAAGAGCCTGTCCAAATATAAGTGTCCATACGGCCTGTCCTAAACTCCAGAAAGCCGCTGCCCAGATTGCTCCGGTTGCTCTTGTCCTGGTCGGAAAAGATTCTGTATTCATTCTGATCAGTCCCGCAAACTGCCCGTTTTCTGTGAAGAAAAACATAACGTAAAAAACAGCCAGTGCAGTAAAACTGTGCCCAGAGTCAAAGGTCACAAGATAAAGGCTGATTGCTTCAAGCGTTGCGAATATTATGATAGAATGCTTTGCGCCTATTATGTCATTCAAAATCCCGTTGGCTATATATCCGATTATTCCTGCGAATGATACAAGCGTAAAGAGTGTTACAACCTGGGTAACAGGGAAATTCCTGACGAATTCAAAGTATGTTGGCTGGAATGCGTTGCTTGTGATTGCAATACCGGTCGTTATGAAATTCCAGAATGCAAGCACAATCGTGATTCTTATAAGATCCCTGCTGAAAAGCTGTTTATATGTCGGCTTGCCAGCTTTGTCAGCATCAACGGGATAAATTTTTTCCAGTTCTTCAACCTCCTTCTGCTTGCCCTCTTTCTTTGCCTTCCTTAATTTCTGGACGTGATCGAATCTGTCAGGGTTTTTCAAGTAGTATCGGAAGACAAGAACAAGTATCGCCGGAAGGAAAGCAAACAGGAAAGCCACTCTCCATCCCTCAGATGTACCATAAACAGAGAGCACCACCAGTGCTATGAGACTGGCAAGACCATAACCGAAGACCCATCCGGATTGCATTATTGAAAGAACAAAGCCCCTGAACCTTTTCCCTATGGTCTCAGTCAGGACAGTGCCGCCTGCGCCCCATTCCCCTCCAGTGAAAGCACCGGCCCCAATTCTGATACCAAACCAGGACGCGAAATTGTATATGAAGTACTGGAAAACAGAAAAGAAAGCCGTTCCAAGCAGTGTGAACTGCAGGACAAACTTTCTTCCAAGACGGTCAGCAATCGGTCCCAGTACAAGACTCAGGAAGAAACTTGCAAAGAAACCGATCGACACGATATATCCATATTCAGTATCGGTCAAATGCAGAGCTGCGTTTATCTGTGGTGACAGGATAAGAATAAGATTCCCGTCTG
>JAJZLW010000024.1 GCA_021850505.1 Thermoplasmata archaeon | reverse complement strand
ACAGGAGACGGGAGATTGATCGGCCGGGGTATCCTTCAATGAATGCTGAAGAGGAAATGGAGGAGGCCGACGAGGAGAACGTTCATTACATGTGGGAAGTGACACCATTCGAGTATGTTTCGGAAAATGGCCATCTTGTGGGCATTAAGTACTGGGAAAATGAGATGGTAAGTGATGGCCATGGTAGGGCCAAACCGGTTCCCAAGAAGGAAAAAGTTCTCTACATGCAGGCAGATCTGGTAATCGAGGCAACCGGTCAGGAAGCTGACTTCAGTTTTCTGGGCGACACATATATGAGAAACCTTCGACTGAATCCCCATGGTGCGCCAATAATTGATGACAGGGGCATGACATCAATCAAGGGTGTGTTCACAGGCGGAGACTGCATGAACGCAACCAGGGATCTAATATCTGCTGTCAGGGACGCGGACAGGGCCTCAATAGGTATTTTAGAATACCTCAATGTGATGGATCAGATTGCGGATGTGAAATTCCTGCCTGTCCTGGACAGATGGAAGAAATATTCTCCAACTGCTGGAAGAGTAAGCAAGTAGATATTATATCTATAAACGAGAACTGTCTAATGATTTACCGATGAGATCTCTAATTTTTTAGCCGATTAGTTTATTCTTGCGTGTTTGACGCTTTTGAAGATCATTTGATTAATACAAAATCAAAATCTCCTTTACAAAAAAAATTCACAAATGTCCAATAAAGAACTCCTTAATTGTCTAAAAGATTATAGCTTAATTTTCACTTCGAAAACCTTTAGCTGGGATAAGCTCTGAAATCATTCTCCTTATTGCCGGTAATAGCGAAATTTGGATATCATAATGAGGGATTTTCTTCATAAGGTAAGAATGGCGGATTTTTTTTAGGTGAGCGCCTCACAAAGACCTATCGGGGGTATGACATTATTGATCTAAATAACGGTCTTTTCAATTATCATGGAATTACTTAAATCTGATCCAGGCCTCATTTCATTTCCAATTGCGAAATATTTTAATCCGGACAGTATATTTTGACCTGCATAAGGAATATGCCAGTTACAGAACTAGAGTTAATCCTGATTATCCTTCTTGATACGATTACGTCGTTCTTTATCGGAGCAATAATCGGAGGGAACCTGGTGAGGTTTCCATTTCGAACTCAAAGTTATGCAGGCGTGGAGAGCATCGTTGGGAGAAGGTGCAGGGTGAGATCAGTGTCTGCCAAGAGGATAGAGGTGGTTGTAAACGCACAGGTATGGGCTGCAGTTCCGATTCATGAAGGAGAAAAATTTTCGCTGGGAGAAGTCGTTTTGATTAAGGGAGTGAAAGGTCTCAAACTGCAGATTGAAAAATTGAAATGAACCGCTGTTTATATTTTGTGCATTAAGAATATTAATCTATCAGATATAATGCAGCATGGTAAAGGTCTCACCATCAGCCGCTCTAGTCATTATAGATGTGCAGAAAGGTTTCGACGAGCCGTTTTGGGGAAAGCGGAATAATCCAAATGCGGAAAAAGTAATGGAAGATGTGCTCCGCAGGTTCAGATCAAATGGCAGAAAGATAATCCATGTGAGGCACGATTCCCTTAATCCCAGTTCTTTCCTCAAGGCTGGCAAGCCGGGCTTTGAATTCAAGAATGAGGTCAGGCCATTTGAACATGAAACAATAATAACCAAACATGTAAACAGTGCCTTCATTGGCACCAAACTTGAGAGCATTCTCCGCGAAATTGGAGAACCGGAGGTATATGTTATGGGTCTTACCACGGATCATTGCGTGAGCGTAACCGCAAGAATGTCTGGAAACCTTGGATTCAGGACATTCGTGATCAGGGATGCCTGCGCGGCTCATACCAGGTTTCTGGATGGCAAAAAGATAGATGCAGACACAGTACACAATGTCAATCTCGCCTCAATAGAAGGAGACTTTGCCCAGATTCCGTGGTCAGAGGAACTGGAGTTCTAGACTTTTCACCATCTGTATTTCTTCCTGAGCCTTGATTCTGTCTTTCTAGTAAAAGAAATAATAAACTCACGATTGACATTATTCATTTCAGAAAGTGCAGCACTCATTTCCTCTTCTGTGATCTCGCCACGTATTCTTTTCTCGATCAGATCTCTCGTCTCCTGCGATATTAAATCTGATCTTTCAACACTTTCAACGTTTCCCTCCGAATCCTTGCGTACCCTTATTGCATCAGGTATGTTGATGGAAAAAAACCTCGCGTTGAACTTATATCTCTGTGTAATGTATAAAAATGCAGCCTGATAGGCTATTTCAGATCCTATGAATATCAGAAAATAGTCTGTCGATCCAAGATTCCTGAATGCAAAATAAATAGCAATAAGTGCTGCTATCTGAAAAGAAAGAAGCAAAAGGGCAATTTTCAACATAGCTGCCGCCCTTTTTTTGTGTGATTCATAATGTCTGAATGGAAATGTGATATATGCAAGCACAATTAAAGAAACAATAAGGATTAAGGCATCTACGAAAACTTCCATTATGCTAAATCCAATTATACCCGTTACCTCAAGAAGAGATTCTGATCCTGCTAATACCAGGGTGACGATAAGTAAAAGCTTCAGCACCTTTCTTACCTGAGTTGAATCAGGCCTTTTCGTGTTTTCCCTGAAATTAAAGGTTATTCGGGGCTTCTCCTGATCAGTCATTAATACCATCACTCTCTGGAAGAACTGCTTCTGGACATCATCCCCGACTGGATCATATGTCTTTTAACCTCGTCATTCATGTTCTTGTCTGCTCCGCTTAATATGTCAAGTATTTCATCCATTGTTATTTTTCCCTTCCTGGTATTTTTCAGATCCTGGGCCAGGATTAACAGACTGTCCCTCACTATTGCCCGGAAAAATTCGTCCCAGGTCATGTTGCTTTCGTATACGAAGTCAAACCTTGTTTTCAGCCACTTCAGCTTCTCATAGGTTTGCGGCTCTATCTTGAGACCTATTTTACCCATGCAACATGGATCGTGAATTGAAATATATATATTTACATTACTTTACATTACTTTAGTTAACCGTGAATTGACTGCATTCAAAAATCGATAAAATAAACGTAATGTCATCAATAACAATAAAAGAGTTTGAAATATTGGAGAATACGACTAATATGATATGAAGTCAAAGCCGGTGTACGGCACCAGGACATCAGGTATTCTTATTCCAGAGCCATCTGGTTCCTGGAAGTTCTCCGCCAAGGCAACCAGTATTCTTGTAGTTGCAACTTCTGTACTGTTAAGAGTGTTGATAATTTTATTTCCATCCTTCGTCCTGTACCTGATATTAAGGGATCTTGCCTGGTAATCGGTATTGTTTGAGGCTGAAACAACCTCCCTGAACCTGCCCTGTGCAGGGAACCATACCTCTATGTCATACTTCTTAGCATTCAATACACTCAGTTCACCCGAACAGATATTCACCACCCTGTATGGGAGCGCCAGGCTTCTGCAGAATTCCTCTGCATTGCCAAGAATTTCTTCGAGGAATTCCCACGAATGTTCAGGCTTGCAAAAGATGAACTGCTCAATTTTGTTGAACTGGTGAACCCTGAAAATGCCCTTGGTGTCCTTGCCATGAGCACCGGCTTCTCTCCTGAAGCATGGAGATATTCCAGCTATTCTTAGAGGAAGGTCATCCTCCTCAAGTATTTCGTCCTTAAGCATTGCTCCAATAGGGTGTTCGGAGGTCGCAATCAGGTAGAGATCCTCGCCCTCTATCTTATATAAGGCATCCTTGAACGTCTCCAGATCTGTAACTGAATCCATGGAGGAATAGTTCAGCATGTATGGAGGTTCAACAATGCTGAAACCCCTTTCTGAAAGAAAGTCGACAGCGTAATTCATCAGTGCCATTTCCGTCTTAACCAGCCTGTTCTTAAGATAGTAGAATCTTGCACCCGCAACCTTCCCGGCCCTTGGTATATCTATCAGGTTGAGCTTCTCAAGAAGATCTACATGGCTTATTGGCCTCTTTTCTACCTCCACGAATTTTGAATTTGCCGGGGTAGAATTCCTGAAATATTCTAAATCTTCAGAAAAGACTCTTGCCTTCCCGACATACCTGACTACGGCGTTATTCTCATCTCCTTTGCAGACTGGCACGCTTTCATGTATGATATTTGGTATTGTTTTAAGGACTGCATCCCTATCAGATGCAATCTGCTTCTGCTCAGATTCAAGATGATCTATCTTCTCATTCAATTCCCTGACATTTTTCTTAATTTCAGATGGATCGCCCTTCTTCTTGACAGTTTCCGAGATCTTAAGGGACATTTCGTTCTTCTCTCTCTTGAGGTCATTTATCTCCTTTAGATTCTTCCTCCACTTTTCGTCAAGCTCAAAAAACCTGTCAAGTGGACCCGTGTCCATAAATCTCTTTTTCGCGCTTTCGTAGAATGCATCCGGTTTGTCCCTCAGCAGGTGAACATCAATCATCACGTCGAAATGTGTTTTAAATATTTGATTCTATTTCACAATCGCTTTTCCGAGGATACTTTCAGGGTCCTGCAGGAAAGTCCAAGATGTAAGAAGGAATGCCTGTAATGCAAGCACAGTTCGTTAAAAATTATTTAAACAAGTAAGGAGAAAAACATTTCCATACAATATAAATCACATCAAGTGTGGTTTAATAATATTGCAGTGGACCCAAAAACTTGCCGACAATCTGGATTAAAAATTATGGAATATAAATTTGAAGACAGATACTGAATATCGCATCTTCCGAGCAATTGGCCCGACAATGCCTGTAAAGATTTTCATATATGTCCCTCCATTAGAGTGTGTGCCAGTCAAGTCCGCTGTCTTCATAGCTTTGCGGCTGGTATCCGCCCCATCTCTGCAGCCCTCTGCTGTTTCTATCCTCAAGTTCTATCCTTGGGGAATTTCTTGAATCCTGATATGTGCTCGAAAAGATCCTGGTGTTGAATGATTCTCTCAGTCCTTCCTCATTTCCTGTCAGTTCTGAATAGACACCGCCAGCATAACTGAATGATATCAGAGTGAGAATCGAACTTGGGAGTATAAGCGTGAATGTCCTTATCAGGCCATATCCAGAATACAGATCCGTTATTATAGCTGAACCA
>JAJZLW010000022.1 GCA_021850505.1 Thermoplasmata archaeon | reverse complement strand
AGCTTGACAGGTCCTCACCGGATAATTCAGTGAAATATTCTTTGATCTCGAAATCATAATTTCTCCATGTGAAATATGTGTATGATTCTGTAAAACCAGCCTTGGAAAGAGCATACATAAGCTTTGGCCTGGTGAATGCCTCAGACAGAAAGACAACCTCAGGATGGTCCCTTTTAATGGAATTGAGGCACCATTCCCAGAAATCAAGAGGCTTGGTGTGCGGATTGTCGACCCTGAATATCCTTATCCCATGATCAATCCAGAATTCAAAAATGCTTTTCAGTTCTTCCCAGAGATCCTTTTCGTCTGGTATCTCAAAATTGAGCGGATATATATCATAATACTTTTTTGGCGGATTCTCTGCGTACCTGATCGAACCATCCTCCCTGTGCCTGAACCATTCAGGGTGTTCCTTGACGTAAGGATGATCAGGTGAGCACTGGAATGCAATGTCAAGTGCCACCTCCATACCCCTTTTTCTCGCTTCTGTCAGGAATATCTCGAAGTCTTCCATTGTACCGAGATCACGGTTAATTGATTTGTGACCGCCGTCACCGTTGCCTATGGCCCACGGACTCCCGGGATCATTTGGGGTTACAACACGGGACCCATTCTTTCCGACCCTGTTTGTAATGCCAATAGGATGAATTGGCGTGAGATAGACGACATCAAAACCCATCTCTTTGATGTCGTCAAGCCTGTTTATGCAATCCCTGAATGTGCCGGATATTCTCGGGTCGGAACCCTGTGATCTTGGAAATATCTCATACCATGATGCGAACCCACCGTATTCAGGGTCTGAGAAAACCTGGTATTCATCAGATTCTGATTGATCAAGCCTGGGGAAAAATTTTCTAAGATTGGAATAAATATTATCAGATGAAACAAATTTATTGATTAATGTAACAGGATCTTTATCGAGATCTTCAAGGAAACCTTTCAGATTGCTGTTTCCATTAAGTAACTTCTTTATCAGATTAAGGTCCTCCTTTATATCTTCACCTGCATCCAGCCATTTTTTGCAGTCCGCCATAAGAGTAGAAACCTGATCATGCCAAGCAACAATCCTGTATCTATAGAGGCCCGTTTTTTCAGCTGTGAACCTGCCTGACCAGGAATCATTGTCTACGAATTCAAGGGACGAGGAACGCCATTTCTTTTCAGTATCATGCCGGAACATAATAGCGGCATCAACCCTTGCGGTACCATGAGAAATTATGTCACATTTAACAGTCACATCCTCTCCTTCAGTGACCTTTGCGTATCTTTTCCCATTATCGACAGAAGGTTTTACGTTCTCTACCCAGATTTCACCTTTCATCTTCATCACTGTTAAATCTGAAAACAACACATGATAACGGAGGAAGTGTCAGGTTTATGCTGTTATTTCTCCCATGTGACCTAACGGTGTCGGTATGGACGCCTCCAAAGTTACCCATATTGCTTCCACCGTAGATTTCTGAGTCGCTGTTAAGTATTTCTTTATAAAAACCATCCCTTGGAACACCTATCCTGTAATTCATCCTAGGAACGGGGGTTAGATTGAAAACCGCGAGTATGAACCCCTCTTTACCTGTCTTCCTGATGAAACTGAATACCGACTGGTTATAGTCAGAGAAATCCAGCCACTCGAACCCCGAAGGATCCTGGTCTGATATGGAGAGATTATTGCTTGTGTAAAGAGTTAGAGCATCCCTGAAGAATCTTATCAGCCGGGCATTGTAGAAATAGGACGCCTGTTCCCATCTCAATCCTTCCTTTACGTTCCACTCTTCATGCTGGCCCCATTCTGATCCCATGAATACCAGTTTTTTTCCTGGGCTGAGGAACATGAATGCATACAGGCACCTCAGATTGGCCATCTTCTGCCATTCATCTCCTGGCATTTTTGTGAACAGGCTGCCTTTCATGTGTACAACCTCATCATGTGAAAGTGGAAGGATGAAAGACTCGCTGAAAGCATACCATATTGTGAAAGTGATAAGGTTCTGGTGATATTTCCTGTATATCGGATCTAATGAGAAATACTCGAGTGTATCATGCATCCATCCCATATTCCATTTGAAGTCGAAACCAAGGCCACCAGCTTCAAGGGAATTTGTAACTCCAGGCCATGCCGTTGATTCTTCAGCGATCGTTATTACATATGGATAAGTGCTGTGCAGGAAGGAATTCAATTCCCTGAAGAAAGATATTGAGTCAAGGTTCTCCCTTCCGCCATAGATATTTGGTATCCATTCACCCTCCTTCCTTGAATAATCCAGGTACAGCATTGAGCTTACCGCATCAATCCTGATACCATCAGCATGGAAAACATCTATCCAGTATACCGCATTCGAGAGAACGTAATTCCTTACTTCGTATCTGGCAAGATTGAATATTCTCGTTCCCCAGTCAGGATGCTTCCCCAGCCTGGGATCTGCATGATCATAAAGATGAGTACCATCAAAGTTATAGAGGCCGTATTCATCTTCAGGAAAATGAGCTGGAACCCAGTCCAGAATTACTCCAATATTATTTTTATGGCATTCGTTTATGAACCACATGTAATCCTCTGGGGTACCATATCTGGAAGTTGGAGCATAATAGTTGACGACCTGGTATCCCCATGACTCATCGAGAGGATGTTCCATTATCGGCATCATCTCTATATGAGTGAAACCCAGATCTTTAACATAGTTGATCAGATCATTGCCAAAATCCCTTATGTTCATGAAATCCCTGTTATCCCATGGACGCTTCCATGAACCCAGATGGATCTCATAAATAGAAATAGGTGATTTCTTCGATTGATGATTGTTTCTTGTCTGTATCCATCCGGAATCCGTCCAGTCATAATTCAGATCAGTCACAATGGAAGCAGTTCGTGGCCTTTTTTCCATGTAGAAGGAAAAAGGATCAGATTTCATCTCAACCTGGCCATTCTGGAATTTAATGGCATACTTGTAAAATGCATTGTGTTTCAGATCAGGTATGAAAATCTCCCAGATACCTGAATCATTGACATTTTCCATTGGATACCTTCGGTAATCCCATGAGTTGAAATCTCCAACTACTGACACAGCTTTAGCATTTGGAGCCCAGACAATAAATCTTACACCGCTTATTCCATCTCTATTCTCTACATGTGCACCAAATGTTCTGTATGCATATTTCAGCTGACCCTCCTTAAAGAGATAGATATCATCCGGACTGATTTCAGGCTTGAATGAATATGGATAGATCTCACTGTGTTCTCTTTTATCCTTTCCTGTATAATAGACCCGATAATGTTCGGTTTCCGGTATATCATCAAATAAAGCCTCGAAGAGCTGGTTGCCTTTCTCATAAGATAATTTCCTAGATCCTGAGACCTCAATTGAAACATCCGTTGCTTCAGGAATAAACACCCGTACCAGAACCTTATCTTTTTCCCTGAATGTTCCTATTAAATTGAAGGGTCGTCCGTGTTCAAAATTAATTAACTCATCGCCAAACAATTTTATTCATCCTCAGATAAAATGAAAGTGGTTCATCTGTTTTAAGTTTTATCGATATATTCTTTCTGCCGGATCTATCTTAGGAGAAAACAGTTTTAAAAAGAACATAATAATTATCCTATTGTTTTAGCCGCTTATGACTCTTCAGCTTATTTCCAACCTTTTTATATGGAAACAGGATCGCCCCAAATATTAAGAATAATGAAGCAAATAAAAAATAATAGGAGTCCTTGGCAACTTCATTATATTCCGGCCACTGGCCATACAAGCGCAAGAGATTCAATTTTATGAGACCAAACCATGGAATATCCCAGAAGGCTACTCCTACTATATTGCCAGAATTAACAGGTGCATTTGTAATGCCAACGTTCTGATCTGCGGCAATATATGCAGACATGCTAGAATTGAATTCATCTGATACAGCTAGGTTATGATCCCCCATTGTTATGAAACCACTTTCGTTTACAAAACTAGATATATAAACGACAAGATTTCTATGACTGTAACCGGCATCATCGATAAGCACGTAATCTCTGGTTACTTTCATCCAGCTCTGATTATGATATCCCTGAATTACAGGACATGAATTATTCCATGAAAGATAAAACATGGCCCGGTGTATAATCGTCAACCCGCTGGAGCTTCTATAAAGAATAACGTTACCGAACTCACCATAACTTTTATAGCCTGTTTCACGGCCTACAACATAAGTTACTATATTATCCGGTACCTGTGATACCTTCTTTACAAATACTATGTCCCCTACATTGATAGTACCAGGCGTCCAGTAATCTGAATGCGTCATGCTCTCAGAAGCGACAACACTCATGGGTGGGATTTCCTGAGTGTAAGCCAGTATGACGGCAATAAATACAAGGATCGATAAAATTGCCATTACTTTTACCAACCTTGACCTTTTCACATCTGGGTTACTGAATATTATTGCATTAATGTTTCCTGGGCAAGCATTTCTAATCGTAAAATTATTATTAAATCTTCTGAAATGAGTAATTATTGAATACGCAAACAGGTTCTACTTACTGGATTTTTCAACCGGCGCGTTTCTTTCAGAGATTGAACTCTTCAATGTTTCCAGACTCTTCAGAAGGTTCTCCGCTGAGGAATCATCTATTCCGGAAAGACACTGTTCGATAAAATCAAGATGAAGTTTTCTTGCCTCCTTAAATCTCTTGATACCGGAATCAGTAATGACAAGATCAATCTTTCTTCGATCCTCCCTGCTTCTTCTCCTGATAACAAGTCCTTGCTCCTCAAGATTATCGATAATTCCAGTAATCCAGCCCTGTGTGACATTTGTCAGAGCAGCCATTCTTACCATGGTTGTGGGTCCATTTTCCGCGAGATTTCTGAGAACGCTGTAACTAGTGCTGTCCAGGTTAACGGAAGAAAAATTTGAATCCACTGATCTCTTCCATAATTTCCAGGTTTCAACAAATGCCCTCCAGATCTTTATTGAATTGTCGTCACTCATTTCCTGCCTCCTGCTTCTGCCTTGACTTCCTGAGGAATCTGTTTTTTATCAGACTTGTTAACAGAGTCATTCAGATCCCGCCTTGAAGGATCCTCGTCACTCATGTTAAGATGATGGAAATACCGCTTG
>JAJZLW010000066.1 GCA_021850505.1 Thermoplasmata archaeon | reverse complement strand
GGAGGAAATAGGAAATGCTTAAATCCCGTACAAATTATAGGTAAAAAGAATTTGCGATGTTATACGGCGTGATTGATTCAAGGCAGAAATGGCATGGACTTAGGTTTGGTCTTATCCCACAGGAAATTTTGGGATTTCAAGCCCAAAGTCATTCATATGTATGGAGATATAAAATTGACTGAAGTAGTAGACCCACAATCAAGAATGGCCGATCTTATCGGTCTCCTTTATGTACTGAACAATATTTTTGAGGGAAAGGCCGATTTGTATCAGCTGGAAAAGGAGATGGAGGTCGATCTGGACGAACTCATGCCGATTGTTTTCACGGCAGCAAGAATAGGTTTTGTTAACCTTGAGTCTGGTGACCTTTCGTCCACAGTATTAGGGAAGGAATTAATATCTTCAAGCATCAAAAGAAGAAAGGAAATTATCAAGGAGTCGCTTAAAAATGTGGAGCCTTTCAAGACTGCCATAGAACTCAGGGAATTTGATATTGATCAGCTTCTGGAGGAGTTGGAGTCACGAGGGGTGCAGACATTCAATTCTCCCACCGGACACCATGATATAGAAGTTATGCTCATTGAATGGGGGATATATTCTGGCCTGATAAGGAAGGATGAAGGGAAGTTTATCGTCGCCTAGTCCCTATTTTTGGGATTTGCAGGCTCTTTGAGATTTAGCCCTGCATCGGTTCCCACTAACAAGGGCTTCAGATCAAATAACGATTTAGAACCTGTCATTTATTTAACGACTTTCATACAGAGTAAGTAATATCCTTACATATGGAATGCATCCGGTTTCGCTATTGTGTGATGTGGAATAAAACTTTGATAATGTATAATTTCACAAATTACTTATATCATAGATCATTTGCATTTTAAATGGCTGAAAAACTTCAATTTAACAGGAAGATCATGGTATTTGCCGTATCAGCCATTATCATTCTAGGTTTCTCGGTCTGGATCCATTCGTATGGCTCACAGAATTCCAAATCTGATAATTCGCTCAGCAATGCTTCCAACCAAAACATTACGACTTACTTACTGGATGGCTATTGCCTTACCTTCAATGGCGGCAACAACGTCTCACTTTTAAGCGGGCAGTTTTCTCTTGGATTTCATTTTTCAGTTTTTACCTTAAACAGTAATAAATTTTTACAGGAGATCCCGGTATCTTATCATGTCATCAGGATCGATGGCAATGTCCAGAATACTGTGGGGGTTATAGATAACTACAGCGGTGGCAGCGTGACTTATATTTTCACCCCTTTTAATGGGTTGGGGATAGATTATGTTATACCGCCAGTTACGGGGATGTATATATTATTCAATATCTCATTCGGCCAGGCGAGTTTCATCAGATCTGGAACTTTTGTTTACTCCCATAATTGCAGCAATTTACCGGATTTTGGACATTACCTTGTTTCTAATAGTTATTCGGTGTATGGTATCCAATTCTTTGACTCATACCAGAACAACGGAGCACTCTCATGGCAGCAGATCCAGGCCCAGAATCTTATAGTTTATGAAATGATTACTGTAGCACCTGGTGGGGATTACATGGATCTCTTGACCGGGCCATATAATTCCAACACGCAGGCCACATGGTCTTATACGGGAATGTGCATTTCAAGTGGAGGTGTTCCACAGACATGAAGGAGAGACATATATGAACAGGAATACCAAGGCAATTATTGCAGTGGCAATCTCTCTAATTATTATTGCGGCCGGAGTGTTGATTATAAGAGAAACCCAGATCCATGGCCAAGGATCTCCTTCTCCTCCATTTTCACCTATTAACTTTAATGCAGGAATCCTGAAATCCGGAAATGCGTCAGTCAATATCACCGGATCAGCGACGGCAATCCTTTACAGTTCAAACAGTGGGCAGGGCATGTTTCTGCATTTTTACCCAGCACCTGGCCGGTTTGTGACTGTTTGTGACAGAGCATTCTATAACACATCCTCTGTGAATGCGTATGAATGCGTTAATTTTACTTCTTTCGTAGTTAATGTTCAATACATCATGAATCCGGGCAGCTTCACTGAAATAATATCTATAAGCAACAGATTGTCACAGAAGCAGAATGTGGGCATGGGATTCAATGCGGAATTCAACAATATTGTAAATGTAACTTTATCTCAGGGGAACCCTAATAATCCGGTAAATACTACAATTACTCCGGAGCCACATAACTTTACCGAGACCTACAATTTGCATAACTCCTGTTTATTTGCAGCAGCTTGGGGCAGCGGAATTAATATTACATTGAACTGGTACTCAATGGAAGGGATCCTGGCAGGTGGAGAACTGACATTTAATGGTTTTCATGCATCCTGCACATCGCTTGGGCTCGCATTTTCAGGAATAAGTATTCCTCCAGACTCTAACCTGACTTTGGGTGAAATGACCGCAAGTTACTGAATATCATAATTCCAGGTATTTTTGCTAATCGCAGCATATATAATTATAAATGGTCAAAAATTTATGACTGGAACTGGATATCAATTTCTGTTTACTATAACACTTAGTTTTCAATTTTCATATTTTTAGGTGATTGTATCAAAGAACCTTCCATTGCTTTCAATAAAATAGGGAATCCATGCAAGGGAGTACGGATAATTACTCCTCACAATTCTATGAATCTTGACAGGTGGCTTTATAAAATACATGGGGATCGGCAGTGTTTTAAAAGATAAGAAAATTCTGTCCCAATGGCAAGGCGCTTTCATGTTAACGTATATCTTCTTTCATTTTCAGCCTTCTTTGCAGACATGGGTTACCAGATAGTTGTAGGTGGTCTTTCCGTCTTTCTTGTTCTTGTTCTGCATGCGCCAATATGGGTATTCGCATTGATTGAGGCATTCAGTTATGGCATCGGTTCAGTCTTCTCTTACATAGGAGGGAGGCTGGCCGACAGGTTTGATCCAAAAAAACTTTCCATAATCGGAAATTCACTGATTCCGATTCTTTCATTCACCGGAATATTAAGGAATTACGCGGCTGCCGGTTCTTTATACGTATCAGGATGGTGGTCAAGGAATTTCCGTTCTCCGCCCAGAAGGATACTCATGATAGAATCAACAAGCAGAGAGGAAAGGACAAATGCATTCGGCCTGCTGCATGGCCTGGACGTTGGGGGTGGAGTTATAGCCTCTGTTTTTCTCATTACAATGTATTCCGTCGGTATTCCATTTTCCTTGATCTTTATTGTCTCCATTATACCGCTGGTAGTTTCGACCCTTCTGATTTCTCTTACAAGGAAAACAAAAAGAGAGACAGTGGATGAGAGCAGACCGGTTGAAAAGTCTGCCGGACAAACCTATTTCAGTATACTCTTCGCAACTGCGCTTTTCGGTTTCAGCTATTACAGCGTTGGTTTCCCAATACTAACGGCAGCACAGGATTCATCCTCTATCCTTTACGGCCTCCTGGTATATCCAATCTTCATGGGAACATCTGCAGCTGGAGGCTTTATTTACAGCAGAATCCGGGCGAAAAGAGAAATCCCGATTCTTGGGCTGTTTGGTTATATCCTCTCCGGATTCGCAGCCCTTGGTATATTCCTGATCCTGTTTCTGCATGCCCCTTTTGAATACTTCTATCTATCAGCGCTGATCCTCGGCCTGGGTACATCAGCGATAGAGACGTTTGAGCCATCAATTGTTTCCAGGATAGTTCGTGGATCAAAGGCAGGATCCGCAATGGGCAAGCTTTCATTCTTCAGGAGCATTGGTATGTTTTCCGGCAATATTATAGTGGGTCTTCTTTACCTGATATCTCCAGAATATTCATATCTGTACGCTGCGAGCGTTGCAGTGATTGGTGGGCTTTCAGTATTAATCGCCGGAAGGAATTTCCGTGGATAAAAATTAGGTGTACCGTATTATATTGTAGAAAGTATCCCTCTGTGCAGGGATTTTCCCGGCTCCCAGTATCATGGAATCAAGTTCCTCAGAAAACGTTTTCTCCTTCCTGTCTGTTGCCCCAAAGATCTTCTCGCTGAATGCAGTTCCCACAAGGTCGTTGCCTCCGGATCTCAGCGCGACCTGAGAAACCAGTTTTCCGAGCGCGACCCAATAGACGCTGATATTTTTTATTGCCGTTCCAGCAATGATCCTCGCCAGTGAAATCACATCGAGATCTTTCTCTCCAGAAGCTTCATGACTGACTTTTCCTGATCTTAAAAGTGGTGTATTTTCAGGGCTGAATTTCAGGGGTATAATTGATATAATCCCTGGCTGTTCAATCTCGCAATCCCGCAGTTTGATGAAATGATCTATTATGTGATCATAATTTTCGACGTGGCCATATGTTATTGTGGAGTTGCCCCGGAAACCAAGTGCGTGTATTTCCTTCGCGTCCTCAAGCCATTTTTCACCAGATATCTTCTCCTTCGTGGTGATTACTTTCCGGACTTCAGGATCAAATATCTCGGCTCCTCCTCCTGTATGTGCATCGGCACCAGCATCCATCAACCTGGTAACTACTTCCTTTATGGAATTGCCAGTGGTTCTTGCGATAAAATCAATTTCCGGTATTGTAAGGGTTTTAAGCGTTGCAGTAGGGATCTCCTCCTTGATTGCCCTGAAAATTCTCTCGTAGTATTCAAGTTCAAGGTAAGGATTGAAACCGCCAACAACATGAACCTCTGTGCACTGGAGTTCCTTTGCCTTCCTTGCCTCTGCACGAACCTGTTCCTCTGTGAGCTCATAGCCCTTATCTGTTCTTCCCTTTAATTTCGCAGGTACGTAGAAAGCACATATTGGGCAGGACGCGGAGCAATAATTTGAATAATTGATGTTATATGAAACGGCATATCCTACAGTATCACCCGCCTGGTATGAGGCAAGTGAATCCGCCAGTCTTGTCCTGGAGTGAAAGCCCATTGTCTCCATGATTTCTTTAGCTTCATTTTTGTTAATTAAACCGCCATCTGTAATATATTCATACCAGTAACTTTCGCTGGATGTTAGCTGTGTCTTCACGGCATAGTCATCGATTTAAATCTAATAAGAATTACCTGTTTTCTGATAATCTATAAAGATTATTAACTTTTCAGCAATATCGAATCATGTTGTCTAATGCCTCTCTCTATAATGAGAT
>JAJZLW010000145.1 GCA_021850505.1 Thermoplasmata archaeon | reverse complement strand
CAGGTGTACCTTCCTCGACGATGTTGCCTGCATACATGACCAATAGTCGGTCTGAAATAGAATTCAGCACAGTCAGATCCTTTGAGAAAATGACGATGCTTAACTCCTTCTTCCGTCTGTGCTGCTCCCTTATAAATGACAGTATCTTCAGCTTAGTGTTGACGTCATAACTGCTGGTCGGTTCGTCAAGAACTATAATTCCAGAGTCAACTGAAAATGCCATAGCTATGACCATCTTTTGTCTGATTACTACCGGAACATCGTCCGGATAAAGATCAGCGATCTTTTCAGGGTCGTCTATACCTAGTTCGCGCAGTACCTGGTAACAATATGAGAGGGCTACCTCTCTGATATGTTCGTATTTCGTTGAATTGAGAATGGATCTGACCAGGTCTTTGGGCGAGGTTGATGACTTCAACTTCAGTTCAACAGACTGCAATTCCCTCTCAAGGTCAGCTTTCAGTTCAGTATCTTTCTCGTCGTTTGCCATTATAATATCAAGTGACAGCTTGTTTTTCTGCAATTCAAGTAATATGGTGTTTCTTACATTTTCAATCTCTGAAACATCAGTGCCTTTCTTTTCCTTTGATATAATATCAAAAATCTGCTCATGGAGGTTCTCCTGGTCAGTCGAGTTTTCAAACACATTGAAAATTAGAGACCTATTGTTGAAAATGGCGTTTTCTGTTAACCAGATACCTATCAATCTGTTTCTGCCAGCAATGTCGGGTTGTTGCTGAACAAGTTCAATCAGAGCCTCAACATCCTGGAGTGATGCCTTTTCCCTTTTTATTATCGAACTGCAAATGCCAGCCGCATTTCTTGACAGAACTGTATATACCATATGGTCTTTAAGCTTCAACCCGGGATTGAGTGAACGGAACGCATTCTCTGGCACAAGCGTAATCGAATGGCCTCTGATCTTTTGCATTATTCTTTCCTGTTCCCTAATCAGTGTTTCGCCAGTTTTTCTTTTCTTACCGGATGCAATCGAAGCTTCAAACTTTGCAAGGCTCTTAACATCCCTGTATATGTTGAAGCCATTTATCCTGACGGAACCTCCGACCACATAACCAGGCTCCATAAGCAGGTCAATTATCGAATTTGATACAACTGTTTTTCCGCTGCCGCTCTCTCCAAAAACGCCGAGGATTTCGCTTTCTCTCAACGAAAAATTAAGTCTCGTGATTACTTTTGAAACCCCCTCTTGTGTTAGAAAATAGACCTTAAGGTTGCTGACTGACAGTGGGACTTCTGCCATACCCTCAATGTTTGAATTCATCATCTATCTCTCAAACCTCCATTTTTTCCTGTTCAAAGAAGATTTCAATCCAGTTCCTAGGAGATATACTCCAACCCCAAACCCGATGATAAAAATGCCGGGAATAACCAGTGGCCACCAGTAACTGGTTCCAATATAAGCATTTCCCCATCTCATCATATTTCCAATTTCAGGAAGGTATGGATTAACTCCCCCAATGTTTAGGAAATCGACAGTGGCCAGCAACTCAAAAACTAGACCAAGGTCAAGGATTATTCTGATCGCAATATCAGGTAAAATATTTGGGAAAACATGGTAAAACGCAATCTTAGTCCGTGAATCTCCGGAAGCAACTGATGACATTATATACATTTTCTTCTTGGTTGACCTGACCATGTTTCTAGTTCTACCGGCGTAAAGGGGCCACCAGGTAATTGCAAGAGCAAAAGCAAAGCCCTCATAACCCAGGTTTAAAACTGCAGCAATGATCACTGCTAAGCCTATTACCGGGATCTGAACAAAGAAATCAGAGAATTTGGAAATTACTTTATCAATAATTCCATTCGAAACCCCAGCATATAGTCCTGCAACCATGCCGATCCCAGCTCCAACCAGAACAACAAACAGTGAAAAACCGAGATCAAATTTTATCGCCGCAAAAACCACCGGCAAAACCGGTAAACCGTATGAGGTCCCACCAAATAAAAACCATCCTCCAGAAAAAAGACCCTGCGGTGTTGTGAGCGAATAGTTACCATGAAAGGTTGTAACAGCATTGCTCATAGATCCGGAAACACCAAGATATCCGGGATAAATCAGATCCAAAAGGCCAATTAAGAAGTAAAATACTGTTATTATTAATCCTGCGATCGCAGCCTTATTTGTAAGTGACATTTTAACAGATTTTGTGGCCTGTTTTGATTTAAGTACCATGGTGACCGTAGGTGGTTCAAGGCGTTCCTCCGTTATGTTTGGTTCAACCATCTTAATCCACCTCGCCAGATGGATTTATCCGGTCCATGGCAATCCCCGAGATCAGTCCCGTTAAAATGATCAGCAGTCCAAATATAAAAAGCGAGTAAATTGCCAGTGGATAATTTCTGGTAGTTGTTACAGACTGGTAAAATGCCCACCCAATTCCCTGATAATTAAAAACCGCCTCAATTATTATTAGATAGGTCAGTACAGTCATCATTATAACTCTAATATGCTTTAAAACTTCATATCCGCCTTTATCCAGAAGGTACTTCTTTGTGATCAGCCATTGAGGAGTTCCAGTGGCCCTTGCCAGTCTCACGTATCCTTCCTTTATGGATTTGATAATACCTGATCGATATGTCTGGAGTAGGAGGGTCGAGATAAAGAAAACAAGCAGCAGAAATGGAAGTATAAAATGCATAAATGCTGAATAGGCAATGGAAAGATTGCCGTGAATAAGACCATCTATTAGTGGCACATGGGTTGGAAATGTTGCTCCTGATAGTGAATACGTCCCAGTTATACCAATTGCGGTACCGTTAAACAGGAACCTGGCAAATGCTGCTAACACGAACACAGGGATGACAGTCCCTAATGCAGTGTAAGCTGAAACTGGAGAACTTCTCGATGAATGCGGTTTGTTACCATAGGAAATTCCCAGCAATATTACGATTGGAACTGAAACAACGATCGACAAACCAAGCAGAAATATTGTGCTTGGCAGAGTGTAGGATATCACCGCAGACGCGCTAAAACTCTTAAACGACCCGACGACAGAGGGAGCCATCCCCCAGTTACCGGTAAACGTGCTTGCGACGAATAAACCAAATTGAACCAGAACATTCTGGCTGCTTTCAAGAATACTTTTTCCTGAACTGGAAACGTATTGTGAAAAAACGATCGAACTGTTCTGTAATTCTGCAGCATACAGGATTACGAAGAGAAATACCAGCAGGCCAATCAACTCGATGACCGCATATAAAACCCTTCTGGCAACACTCATCCTTTTATTCATAATACTCCCACATCATGAGTAAGGTGTAATAAAATCTTTTTATTTTACTACAGATAATTTAAAAGGCATGTTGAAAACATCGCGAAATTGATTATAAAAAAAAACTTTTTTTCTAATATAGTCTGTTTTAGCTTTAATTGTATACGTCATGTATTAATATTGTCTTAAAATACGCTATCCTGACAGAGTATGACAAAAAGTGAAGTAGTTGTAAGAGTAGCTGGTGCAGCCGGGGAAGGTGTTCAGTCTGCCGGTTTAATTGTTGCCAAGACGTTTGCTAGGTCCGGACTAAATGTCGTGACTTATAATTATTATCAGGATATTGTAAGGG
Source organism: Thermoplasmata archaeon (assembly GCA_021850505.1). Next base: position 1,536 of record JAJZLW010000145.1, on the reverse strand, counting down.
GTGGTCAGAGCTGGTATCAGATCCGCGCTTCACATGAAAAAGTTATGAGCCAGGGCGATGGGTTAGATCTTCTGATAACCATGAATATCGATGGTCTTGTGAGGCATACGAATCCTGAGATAAATGAAGGCGGCGCTTCCCCATTGCAGGGAGTCGCAATTTTCGATAAATCGATCTCCGGATATAAACAGCAGACAGGTGTCAATTATTGTGCCATGCCTCTTTCTGAAATTGCATCGAAGCACAGCAAAGTCTCCCTGATGAAAAATACCGTTGCAATTGGAGGAGCAATGGCTGCATTAGGCGTCGATTTCGAAATTCTGGCAGGTGTTATCAGGGATACATTCGGCAAAAAGGGAGAAGTAGCTGAGCAAAACGTAAGTGCTGCAAGGGATGGATACGACTATTATGTTTCCAACTTCAAGAAAATAGACAAGAACCTAAAATTTTCAAACCAGAGAAAATACTTGGTTGGCGGAGGAGAGGCAATCGGGCTTGGAGCAGTTAGCGGCGGTCTTAAAATGTATATTGGCTATCCCATGACCCCAGCATCTTCAGCCCTCGACTACCTTGCTGCACACGCGGTCAAGTTCGGACTGCTTGTAAAGGTGCCTGAGGATGAGATATCAGCGATAAATATGGCAATTGGCGCCAACTATGCAGGCGTTCGGGCTATGACAGGCTCATCAGGTGGCGGGTTTTCCCTGATGGTAGAGGCACTCGGAATGGCTGGAATGATGGAAATACCGCTTGTTGTCTACGAAGCCCAGCGACCTGGTCCATCAACGGGACTTCCCACCAAAATGGAGCAGGGCGATCTTAATCTTGTCTACGGAGCTTCTCAGGGCGACTTCCCAAGGATAATTCTGGCGCCTGGAAGCGTAGAGGAATGTTTTTACCTGACAAGGGAGGCAATGAATCTTGCAGAGGAATATCAAACACCCGTAATTGTGATGTCTGATCTGTATCTGTCTGAACATTATGAGACAATTGATGGGTTTGATTTCAATTTCAAGATAGATCATGGGAAAAGGGCAAAGGATGGCCAGTCCGGATTCAAGAGGTATGAATACACTCAAGATGGAATATCATACAGGGCTATTCCCGGGCAGCCTGGACTGATGCACAATGAGGACTCGGATGAGCATGGAGAGACAGGTGAAGTTGTATCAGACGCTGAAACTGATCCTAAACTCAGAATAGCTGCCATGGAAAAACGAATGAGAAAGATGCAAAATTACATTAAAAAAATGCCTCCGACCAAAACCTACTTGCTCGATGATGCAGATTATGCTATTATCCAGTGGGGTTCCACCAGAGGAGTGGTGGAAGAGGCGATAAATATTCTGAGGGCGAAAAATATAAAGGCTGGAGCAGTTGAAGTAAACAGAGTATTCCCAATGAATCCGGATATCAAAAATCTACTCAGCGGTAAAAAGAAGGTGATTGTTGTTGAGAACAACTATACTGGCCAGTTCAACCGGTTGTTAAAAACGGAATTTCTCATCAAGACTTCACTCGTTCATAAATTTGATG
>JAJZLW010000050.1 GCA_021850505.1 Thermoplasmata archaeon | reverse complement strand
CCGTCTTATCAATGCATGAGGTAAAGTCACTGGAAGATGCCCTTGCGCTGCAGGCTAAATCACAAAACCGAATGTATTCGTCTGTCTGGACATCAGACGCAGATCTTATCCAGCATGAAATTTCTTCAGTTAAAACATCACTGTTGACGGTAAATGGATTCCCAACCGGTACCGAGGAAAGCATAACAAATCTGGCAGTGAACAGCCTCCCCGTCAGGTGGGTCAGATCATTGACACAATTCATGTCCACAAATTTCAGTGGGCTGCTTTACTCCTGAGGTCTTGTCATCCTTTTCATGACTTCCAGACCAAATTCTGAGCATTTAAGTGGCTTTATATTCATTAATCTGGCAACGTCCTGAGTAACTTTCCTGTCTTTGTAGGATTCCATTATGGCCCTTTCAAGTATATCAGATGCCTCTTTCCACCCGATGTAAGTCAGCATCATTGAGCCTGAAAGTATGAGGGATGTTGGATTGGCGACATCCATACCGGCATATTTTGGAGCCGTTCCATGAACTGCCTCGAAAATCGCATGTATATCACCAACGTTTCCGCCAGGAGCGAGACCGATGCCACCAACCTGGGCAGCAATCGCATCGGAAAGATAATCACCATTCAGATTTGTTGTAGCAATCACATCGTATTCGTCTGTTCTGGTAAGCACCTGCTGGAACATGTTATCAGTTATGCGATCTTTTACCACAATCTTGTCTTTATAGGCAGCGGGATCCCTGAGATAATCCTCCTCCCGCACTATTTTGGATTTAAATTCACTTTCAGCTACCTGATATCCCCACTCCTTGAAAGCCCCTTCGGTAAACTTCATGATGTTTCCTTTATGAACGAGGGTAACACTCTTCCTGTTGTTCTCAACCGCGAACTGCAGAGCCTTCCTAACCAGTCTTGTTGACTTGAAGCGACCTATTGGCTTTATTCCTATTCCAGTATCATCCGTCAATTTAACGCCAAATTCAGTGTTCAAAAATCCCCTGAGCTTCTTAGCCTCAGGACTGTCATATCTCCATTCAATACCGGAATAGACATCCTCAGTATTCTCCCTGAAAATAACCATGTTAACCTTCTCCGGAGCAACTACGGGTGATGGTACCCCCGGGAAATATCTGACCGGTCTTATATTAGCATAAAGATCAAAATACTGCCTTAATGTGACATTCAAACTTCTGAAACCCTCACCGATAGGTGTCGTGAGCGGCCCCTTTAAAGCAACAATACATTGTTTCAATTCGTCGAGCGATTCCTGCGGTAAATGTTTTCCGGTTGATTCCATAGCTTCGTCGCCAGCCAGGATTTTTTTCCATTCTATTGACCGTTCATCTCTATAAGCAGTTTCCAATGCCGCATTAATTACCTGAATCGTAGTTTTTGAGATATCTGCGCCTATGCCGTCCCCCTCAATGTATCCGATTGTCGGGTTTGAAGGCACAGCTAGCTTAGATCCGTCTTTAACCTCTATGTAAGACATGTTATCCTCCAGATATGTCAAGTAATATGATTAGTTTTTCGTGTTATGAAGGAGGATGATAAAAACCATCTTTGCTTATAATTACAACTATTTGAGGAAACGGAGAACTGCAAAGTAATTTAATGTAATAAATTATTTACTGTCCTGTATCTCCAAACGGTGAAAACATGACAGTAAAAAAAAATAATCAGTTGGTTTCAGTTGTAGTTGGCCTTCAATTTGGTGACGAAGGGAAGGGAAAAGTCACTGATTATCTTTCTGCAAAACATGATGTCGTCATACGATACAATGGAGGTGGAAATGCTGGACATACTGTTGTGACAGAGACAGGAACCTTCAAGTTCCATCTGATACCTTCCGGCGCGCTTCAGTCTCAAGTGGTGATACTCACCAATGGAATGGTTATTGATCCAATTGCCCTAAATGATGAGATTAAAAGGTTAAAGGAGTTAAACCCAAAAATCAAGATAGAGGTGAGCGAGCATGCGTCCGTCGTGACAGATCTGCACAAGTATCTTGACCTGGCGGAGGAGGATGCAAGGAAAGCCCTTCGAATTGGTACAACTGCCCAGGGGATAGGACCGACATATGAGGACAAGTACGGTCGAACCGGATTGAGAATGGCTGATTTACTGGATCCTGTAATTCTGAAAGAAAAGATGCTGCTCGTCACACGAATGAAGCAATCTCTTATTGAAGGATCCGAGTTCATCTATGAATCAAGACTCGACGACATGGTATTAAAATTACATGAAAGTGGAAAGATACTTAAGCCCTATTTGAAAGACACATGCAACTCAATCCAAAAATATTATTCTGAGGGCAAAAACATTATGTTTGAAGGGGCACATGGTGCCTTACTGGACATAGATTTTGGGATATATCCATATGTTACTTCATCAAACACAGTAGCAGGTGCCATAACAAATGATTCCGGTTTCTCGTTCAGAAAGGTCAGGGAGGTAATAGGTGTTGCAAAGGCATATGTCTCGAAAGTCGGTAACGGTCCTTTCCCAACCGAAATAAAGGGAAAAAATGCGGAATTCCTGAGACAACTTGGTTCAGAATACGGTACTACGACAGGAAGGCCAAGAAGGGTCGGCTGGCTGGACATCCCCGCATTAAAGTATTCAATAATGATAAACGACGCGGATTCAATTTCCCTGACAAAGATAGATACACTTGGAAAGCTGAGTTCGATAAACATAGGGATCTCGTACACACTTGATGGAAATCCACTGGAGTCATTTCCATCTGATTTCAGGGCACTTGAAAAAGTTAAAGTCGAATATGAGCAGGCAGAACCCTGGGGTGAGATCACGGAATCAATTATAGAGGATGTTAAACGTAAATCGATAGCAGGATTCCCGTTTGAACTTAGAAGGTATATATCCAGGATTGAGCAGTTTCTCGGTGTACCGGTGAAAATCATCTCATTTGGTTCAAGAAGGGACATGACACTTGATCGCGGTACCCCTTCAGTTGGTACCGTTGATCAAATTATTTAGATTGAAAAGTATATTCAATCATGATAAAAGAGATACATGCACCCAGGGGCAGTAAATTAAATACAAATGGCTGGGCTCAGGAAGCGGCACTAAGGCTCCTCATGAACAACCTGGATCCTGAAGTTGCAATGGATCCCGCAAATCTTATTGTTTACGGGGGGCGCGGCAAGGCAGCCAGGAACTGGGAAGCATTTGATAAAATAGTTAAATCACTGAAGGAACTTGAATCAGACGAAACCCTTCTTATACAATCTGGTAAACCAGTTGGAATATTTAGAACCACTAGGGACGCACCCAGAGTGCTGATTTCAAATGCGCAGATCGTCCCGAGATGGGCTACTGATGACAATTTCTGGGAGCTTGAGCGGAAAGGTCTCACCATGTTCGGGCAGATGACTGCCGGAAGCTGGATTTATATAGGAACTCAGGGAATTCTCCAGGGTACTTATGAAACGCTGGCAAGCCTTGCAAGGCTTGAATTTAAATCAGACGATCTCAAGGGAAAGTGGTTCCTATCATCCGGCCTTGGGGAGATGGGGGGTGCACAACCGCTTGCAGCTAAGCTGAATTCGGCTGTATCAATAATTGTGGAAGTTAATCCTGTCAAGATAGAGAGAAGATTGCACGATCATTATCTTGATCTGAAAGCCAGCAGTCTCGATGAAGCATTGAGAATAAAGGATGAGCTTATCTCTAGTGGAAAAGCAAAGTCGATCGCCATAGAGGCTAACGCGGCTCAGGTCTATCCAGAAATCAATAAAAGGGGGATAGTACCGGATATTGTATCAGATCAGACTGCCGCACATGATATTGATATTGGGTACATACCAGAGGGTTATACGGTTGAAAGTGCCGAAACTTTCAGGAGAAAGGACATCGATGGTTACAGGAAAAGCGTCTATAGTTCAATTGCAAAAGAGACCGCTGCAATGGTTCAGATGATGGAAAATGGAGCAAAGGTATTTGATTATGGGAACAACCTGCGTACAAGGGCGCTGGAAGCAGGCTATAGAGACGCTTTTAAAATACATGGTTACGTCCCTGCATACATCCGCGATCTGTTTTCCATCGGTTCCGGCCCGTTCAGGTGGGTTGCTCTTTCTGGGAACCCGGATGATATATTTTCAATAGATGACAGGATAATCAAAGAGATGGCTGACGAAGACAGGCACCTCGTCAAGTGGATCAAACTCGCCAAGGAAAACGTTCACTTCCAGGGCCTGCCAGCCAGGATATGCTATGCGAAATATGGCCAGAGAGAGAGAATAGGCCTGATGATCAACGATATGGTTGCTGATGGAACACTAGAGGCGCCTGTGGCGATTGGGCGGGATCATCATGATACTGGATCAGTCGCCTCGCCTTTCAGGGAAACCGAAGCAATGCTTGACGGAAGTGATGCAATAGCGGATTGGCCCGTCCTGAATGTTCTTCTCAATGCAATAAGCGGGGCCAGCTGGGTATCCTTCCATCATGGGGGTGGCACAGGCATAGGAAATGCAATCCATGCAGGTTTCGTACTGGTTGCTGACGGCTCAAAAGAGGCAGCTGAGAAGATTTCAAGGGTGCTCAATGCAGATCCCGGTCTGGGAGTAATCAGACATGCTGATGCCGGCTACAAGAAATCGGTGGACCTCATCTCAAGAGGTGTAAAATTCAAGGCCCCTTATTTCAGGTAATTGCATTATGATCGCCTGATGATCTCAGAAATAAGATGGTTGTACCCTTGCGGCAATCAATAGTGCCAGTCTTTTCAGGTATTAGAAGCTGATCTTTCATTACAGGACCCTCATCAGTCTTGATCCAACCTTCCAATACCAGAATTATAGATCTTCCAGGCGGTTTGCTTGATGATACTGATGCGTGCTCTCTGAAAAACAGGAGGGAAGCAGATGCATGGTCAACATCTCCGAGAGCAGACCACTGTCCAGAAATCCGTCTCTCCACTATCCCATCCTCCTCATAATTCGGAATGTCAGTTGGCCCCACAACCCTGATTTCTCTGTTTTCTATTTGATCATCCGTCCTGGTCCAGAATGCAATCATATCGCTATTTTTATCCTCGCCTACGGGGGTGATCCTGACTGTTCTATTTTCATTCAGTAAAACTTCTGCAACCCCTGTTTTGGTTAGGATCTTTTGCGCATCAGAAGATTCAATCTTGAAGGAACCGTTGATTGAATACATGGTAAGAAAAGACGTTTCACCCGATGTGACTGACATTGTTTCCTTTGTCGGGAAGAATACATGTTCAAGCCTTATGAAAGGTCCCGTCAGGTT
>JAJZLW010000101.1 GCA_021850505.1 Thermoplasmata archaeon | reverse complement strand
TCATTTTTCATCGAGATCGGAACGGAGCCAAAGGATTGGGAAAACAGGGATGCGCTGAACACAGTAACACAGGCAGTAATAAAATGCAGAGACAATGGAGAAGGCGGTTTCATAGGTATAGGTGGAGGCCATTATTCGCCGAAGATTACTGATTATGTCCTGCAAAACAGGATAAATGTTGGTCATATTATTCCAAAACATAATCATGAGAACCTGAATCCCTCCATACTAAAACAGGCGGCAGAGAGGACAAGATCCTTCAGGGGCATAGTAATGGATAAGAAGGGCACGAGGGGGCCTGTCAGGGAAATAGTCAAAAAATTTGCTGATGAAGTCAGTTGCGAATTAATTGTTATATGACTATTTATAAAATAAGAAATATATTTAAGATGGAAATTTTATTTTACTGCTGAAACACGGTATTTAAACGACAACTTATTTCGGATATAAACGGTAAATTCTTATACTATGTTGATCTTACCAATTCCAAGGATAAAACCTGGGAATAAATAAATGGAAGAGAGCGCAGAAGAGGAGCCTCCTGGCGAAACACCTTTTTTCCGAGCACGCCGGATGGAGCGGGCTCTCCACTTCAAACGACTTTTTATAAAATTTGAAGGCAGTGGAGTAACCGGTACCCAGAAGGACCGAATTTCAAAATACCATGTAATGCGTGCGAGAGAACTTGGCTATGACACGATCTCACTTGGATCTTGCGGAAATTATGGTGCTTCAATATCATATTTTGCACATAAATATGGAATGAAGTCAGTAATAGGCATGCCTTCTTTCTACTCTGGTGATCGTATACCTGAAATCAGGGCTTATGGTGGTCAGATAATGGAAGTGCCAGTTAAGTATGAAGAGGCAGTAGAGATAATGAGGCAGAAATCAGTTGAGGAAAACTGGTACGATTCAAATCCTGGCGGAAAAAACTCTGAACTTGATTTTCATGGCTATTCTGCTATTGCGAATGAAATTCTTGACCAGCTTGGCAGGGTCCCGGAATTTCTCGCAGTCCCCGTTGGTAACGGAACCACACTTTCCGGTATTTATAAAGGCTTCAAGACATTGAAAGAAGCCGGATTGACGGAATCAGTGCCGAGACTTATTGCTGCATCCACGGATAACGGCAATCCCATAGTAAAGGCCTGGACAAAGAGAAAAAGGGTAGTCTCGAATCTTGAGCAGTCAGCTATCCATGAAACGTCAATCAACGAGCCCCTGGTTTCATACATTTCATATGATGGGCAGACCGCCCTGGATTCAATATATGAAAGCAACGGTTTTGCATTTGAAATATCTGACATGGAGATGCTGAGATATTCCAATATACTGAAGGAAGCAGAGGGAGTAAGCGCGCTTCCCGCCTCGAGCTCAGCTATAGTTGCTTCTAATTTGGTTGCCATAAATCTCAACAGAAAGATAGACTGTGTCGTTGTTCTGACTGGAAGAGGAAAATAGTGGAAGATGCTGCTGTACTTGCGGAATCTGTCTTCGGAACTACATATGGAAAGACAGCCAACGGTCTTGTAAGGTACTCAAAACGATTCCGGATAAAGTCTGTTATTGACAGTACCCAGGCTGGCAAAGATGCTGGATCTGTTCTGTTTAACCGGATTGCAAATATACCCATTGTATCATCTGTAAAGGAAAGCATTGCAATAGGTGCAAAAACATTGATAGTCGGTATTGCAACTGATGGTGGAGTATTGCCTGAAAAATATAGGCCATTCATAAATCAGGCCCTTAATAACAGTCTTGATATCGTAAGCGGTCTCCACGAATTCATCAGTGATGACCCTGAATTTTCAAAACTTGCATCCAGTACCGGCTCTAAAATAACGGATGTGAGAAAGATGTTTCGCGACAGAAAGGACCTGTTTACCGGCAGGATACTAGATGTAACATCCAAAAAGATTGCAGTACTTGGCACAGATAGCGCAGTCGGGAAGCGGACAACAGCGGTATTCCTGTCTGATATCATGGAAAGGCGGGGGATAAATTCTGTCATGATTGGAACCGGCCAAACATCATGGATGCAGGGTTTCAAGTATACAATAGTACTGGACGCAATTGTCAACGATTTTGTATCCGGAGCTCTCGAAACAGTTGCACTTCAGGCATGGGACGAATTGCACCCTGAATTCATGTACCTCGAAGGCCAGGGTTCTGTTATCCACCCGGCTTATCCGGGCAGTTACGAGATAATAGGTGCGCTTCACCCCGATGCAATAATACTTCAGCATGCACCAAAGCGTTTATTTTACGACGGATTTGACCGGTTCAGGATCCCACCTCTCGAGAAATACATCAAGATTCTTGAACTGATGTCAGATAAAAAGGTGATTGCAATTTCAGTCAACAAGGAAAATATGACTTCTCAAGAACTTCAATCCTACATCGATGATACACAGAAAAAATTTGGAATACCTGTTTTTGATCCTCTTGGGAATCTGTCCGAAATTGCCGGATATGTAAAGGATACTGTCAATGGTCCGTGACGAACAGAACTATCTGGACAGGATACTTGTATTCGATAAAATTCGGATATCGAAGCCGGTTATCGCCGACAGAAGGATATCATCTATCATTCGTATTTTTCATGGAAAATCAGAAGAAAGTTTTAAGCTCATCTTTTCTTATAGAGAGAAGGTTGCAATGGACCAAAACATGGCCGGTCTTATACTTACTATGCCAGTCATCAACTTCTCTTATTTTAGCAGAAAACTTGAACTTGACTTTCCAGTCACAGAAATCGATCTGAATTACATCAGAAATGTAATGACGATAAACAACAGGGAGGTCTTCATCAACGCCATTTGCAGGAGAAGGTACGATTTTTACAAACCAGTTGCAATTCCCAGTGACGATGAAATAACTGAATCAAACGCAAATGGAATAACTGAAATTACTGCCACCCAATTAATTCCTGACACACAAAAAACACAGCATATTAATGTAAACACTGGAGACAAAAGAAAAACCGCTGTTCTTTCCAGCGGTGGAAAAGAGAGCCTGCTGACATACTCCATTCTAAAAGAGATAGGAATGGATGTCCATCCTATCTTCTTCAATGAGTCAGGAGCCCACTGGAGGGCAGCTAAACCATCATTTGAATCTTTTTCTTCAAACAACCGGAATACAACAAAGGTATGGTCGAATGCAGACAGGTTTTACAGATTTTGTATAAATTTGCTTCCATTCTTGAACCATCCACTTATCCGGAAGAGAACAGATACTTACCCAGTTCAGATGTTTACCTTCCCTGTTTATGTTTTCTCAATTCTGCCTATCCTGATCAAAAGGTCAATTCCGTTTGTTTTCATGGGAAATGAATTTGACGATCCATCTGATATGCCTTCATATCATGGTCTATCCCATTATTCAGGAATTTATGACCAGACGCTGGATTTTACTGATTCTATCTCGCAATACATAAAGAGCAAGGGGTATGATATCTCGCTATCATCAATCCTTTATCCGGTATCTGCAACGATTGTGGAAAGAATACTGGTGAGGAGATACCACGATATTTTCCTGCTTCAACGTTCCTGTCATTCATGCAGCATCGTTCAAAATAGAGTAATACCATGCGGTAAATGCTCAAAGTGCCTCGGCGTAATCATGCTCATACTTGCCGCAGGAGGTAAACCAGAGGAGATAGGTTATACCGAATCAAGTATAGATCTGGCAAAAAGAAGTTCTGGCTCTCTTAGACTGGATACCGACGAGATAAAATTCCTGTATTCTGGTACCGCTGAAGACAGCCACGTTACAGGAATCCATGTCCTGCCTGATGAAAAGGGGCCGCTCAGCCATATCGCATCAGGCATAAGAGAAAAGGTCCTCAGTATATTTCGTGATTACTGCAAAGGCCAATATCATTACAGAAAATCAAGGTGGGCTGAGTCTTAGAAATATTCTTCAGATATCCGTTCAATGTCATCCTGTGTTTTTGCATTTTTATAATCTTCCAGCGGTTTTTCATTCAGCACTATGAAATTTGGACCCCACTTGAATTTTGAAAGCAGGTTCACTGATTCTTCCGTGAATCCTGTAATGTAAAGAGCCGCGGCAGCTGCCTCCACTGAAGATAACAGCTCAATTTTTCCATAATTGACGGGGTTCGAAGCAAGCAGGGGTGGAAGCCTTCTTTGGACCTTAAAACCATGTTTCTTTATGTTTTTTGAATCTCCCCAGGTACCATCAAGCAGGACTATTCCGTACTTTTCCAAAATCATTCGGTCTGATGAGAGCAGGAAACTTTTCTCAAAGGCACTGAGCACCATGGATCTTCCTATCTGCCATTCCTTGATCTCCCTTGCAAGACCAAGTCTTTTCAATTTCCTCATAGTTGATTTATTCGGATCGTCTTCCCAGTAATATACAAACTTGACTTCCATTTCAAGATTCTATGTAACTCTTCGGCCTATAATTAGGGATCGCGGCTATCTGTCTGCGATCGAATCATTAGAAGAATATATCTAAAACCTTGCGCTTCCCCTACATGCATTACGTAGCCATAACAGGTGGTGTGATTTCCGGTCTGGGAAAGGGAACAATTACCTCGAGCCTGTCACATATTTTATCCAATTCAGGGCACAAAGTTTCTGCGATGAAGATCGATCCATATCTTAACTTTGATGCCGGTACCATGAACCCATATCAGCATGGCGAGGTCTTTGTCCTCAACGACGGCGGTGAGGTCGATCTTGATCTGGGTAATTACGAAAGATTCCTGAATAGAAATCTGTTAAAAGAAAACAACATCACAACCGGAAAGATTTACAGCCGCGTGATAGAGAAGGAAAGAGAGGGAAAGTATCTTGGGGAAACCGTGCAGATAATACCCCATATCACAAACGAGATAAAAAGCAGGATCCGGAAAGTCGCTGATTCTGAGAAATGCGATGTCCTTTTGATAGAGGTTGGCGGCACTGTTGGTGACATTGAATCCATGCCATTCCTTGAAGCTCTCAGGGAGCTCAACAGGGAAGAGCCCAAGAATTCCCTCCTGTTCTGTCATGTAACACTAATACCGGAAATTGGCGGTAACATGGAACAGAAAACCAAGCCGACACAGCACAGTGTCAATGAGCTTCGGGGAATCGGAATTCAGCCGGATATTATATTCTGCAGGCTTAAGGGTCGTCTGTCCGAAGAGTCCAGGAAAAAAATATCAACGTTCACTGACGTTCCGGAAGAAGGGATTATTGGGGTTCCTGATGCGCACAACATCTATTACATTCCGGAGATAATGTACAGTCAGGG
>JAJZLW010000128.1 GCA_021850505.1 Thermoplasmata archaeon | reverse complement strand
AACTACTTTCATCTGGAGCAGGCATTGTTCACACACAAACACCTTTCATGCTGGGTATAGCAGGTCAGCGATTTGCAAGGGCAGCGAAAATACCAGCAGTATCAACCTTCCACTCACTCGTTTTTCAAGAATCAGCCGTGAGGGGTTATCTGCCTAAGAATGAACATACTGTTAAATTTGTTGAGAAGAGGATAAAGAGCTACTTTTCATGGCATTACAGGCAGTATAATGCTGTCATATCACCATCTGAGTTTACAGCCAAAGTTTTACTTGACCACATAGGTCTAAATTCTATTATTATTAACAACGCTGTTGCTGTCTCAAGATTCGCAACAGAAATATCAAGAGAAGATGCCAAGAAAAAACTCGGATACGAGAACCGCAAAATAGTTCTGTTTCTTGGCAGGATCAGTAAGGAGAAAAACCTGGAGGTTATGATTAAAGCAGCCAAAATTATTGGACCCGAAATTGATTTTGTCATTGTTGGAACCGGTCCACACCTTGACTTTTATAAAACAATGGCGGGTGAAATGGGACTTGAAAATGTTAAATTTCCAGGATTTGTGGACGATCTTGAAATACATCTGTATCTGAAAGCGGCAGATATATTCTGCAACCCATCAAATTTCGAGGTGATGAGTACTGTGGATGTCGAATCACTTGCTGCCGGTACCCCCATTCTTGTGCCGTCTGAGACATCTCAGGAGGAACTTGTGCATGGAGGAAAATGCGGTCGTATTTTCATGAATTCGGATCCTGATGATCTCGCCAAGAGGATCAGGGAAATGATCCGCGACGAGGCAGATTATGATACACTTCCATACGCTGATCTATACCGCCCTGAAAATCATGTCAAGCACCTATTGGAATTATATAAAAAAGTGATGAATGAATATTCAGCTAATTCCTAGATTTTTCATGAGGGCATGGGCAGCTGCCAGATCTTCCAGGCCTATACCCATTGTCTTGAACACAGATCTTCCGTATTTTCCGGAATAATCCCTTCCATCAAATATGTCTTTCATCTCAATCATCTTGCTGAGGTCTCCGGTATCCTCAAATTCAGATATCTCTGCGGATTCCAGCCTGGCTTGGTTTAGGCTTTCAACTATAACTATTTCTGATTGTGAGACAGCTCTCGAATCCGCTTCCCTCCTATTGAGAAGATTTGCACCGCAGAGGTTAAGGTGATATCTTTCCCCCAGAATTTCTCCCCTAATAACCGGTTCAACCGTATCAGTTATCGAGCTTATTAGAGTTGCATTGCCCAACGCGTCACCAGGTGTCTTTACTACCTTTATTTTGACAGCATGCCTGTCTTGCATTTTAGATGCGAATGATTCAGCATGCTTCATGTTTCTGGAAAAAACCCTTATTTCTGCCGGCCGAAACTGGTTCAAAATTCCTTCCAGCTGGGTTTCAGCCTGATAACCTGACCCGATTAGAGTGAAAACGGGATCATTTTCCCTGATCAGCATTCTTGATACAATTGCAGGCAGAGCTCCAGTCCTGAGCTGGCCGAGCTTGTTTGCCTCGATTATGCATAATGGTTTGTCGCCTGATGTATCGAATACCGTTACAACAAAACGCCCACCCCTCTTTGATGCATAATATGTTTTCAAACCAGCAATATGCCAGGGATCCACGGCAGCCGGCATTGTGTTGAAGATACCTCCATCAGCCTCTAGTCGCTGTCTTGGATAATAACGTGCTTTGCCATGGTTCAGGTAGGTCAGAGCTTCCTTGAGATCTCGGATCACATCGGACATAGAAAGATTTTCAGCGACCTCATCCTCAGTTATGTATCGCATACTTCAAAATATACCCGTTCTATTAAAATGGTTTGTTAATATAGAGTGAAGCGATATTCTTTCATGGATCTACCGTCTATTAGCAGGAAGAGACTACTCACCTATGTTGACATTAACAGGCAGTTCACACTTTCTATCAAAGAAGAAAAAGTTGAGCTTCATTTCTTTCCAAATACACCAGAAGCGATACAGCACTTCCCGGGTGGAGGTGAGGTGGAACACATAATGTTAGGCATATTGAAAGATGACGTCATATACTTCACAGAATTCATTACAAGAAGCAGCCTTGGTGAAACAAGAACCAAGCTGGAAGGTAAAGACGATCCTGTTATGGAGTGGCTTAAGTATGTGGACTAAAGAAGGGCGCCAAGTAGCACAGGCAGTATCACAGTCGCGTCCCCATACACATTGACGAATTCAGCATCCTCACGTATCTTCTTCCATGATATTGCCTCTTCGAGCTTGGCACCTGAGAGAGAGCCATCAAATTCCTGGGCTGTTGTGATGTAGACAGCATAATCAAGCCCCCCTCTGAACTGGTTCCACCATATTGTATGATGCTTTGATATACCGCCGCCAACCATCAAAGCACCGGTTTTCTTTGCATCAAATATTATGTCGGACAGCTGATGTTCGTCGGCAAGAAGATTTATTTTAAAGTCCCTGTTTCGTTCGTAGAAAGACCAGAGCTGTGAGCCAAAAGAACCATCCATCATTCCTGGAACGAAGACAGGAATGCCATTCCTGCTTGCATTATATAATATGGATTCCTGAGAATTCATGGTCTTACCAAATTCAGATATTATTTCGGAACCTGTCCACTCCTTCTTTATAGAATAAAGTTTTTCCAGAACAGGCTGCGTTTTTTCTTCTATAATTGTACCATAACTCTCGTCCGGCACGAAGACGTTCCCCAACCTGTTGATTTCTAGATTCCTGAGTTCGCGATCACTCATATCGAAAGAGCCACTGTAGTATTTCATGTAAGTTCTCGCAATATCATGATCCAGGGTTCCATTTGTTGTAATAATTACATCCACCATCTTTCTTTTTACTAATTCGTTGATCAGACCTCTTGTGCCTGTTGCAATTATATCAGCAGGAAATGAAAGAAATGTCGTGTTTTCCTCACTAAACATCTTCTTGAGGATCTGGTAAGCTGTAAATACCTTGGCCGATGTAAAGCCACCCGACCGCCCAAACGAATCCATTAATTTATCGACGGTAGTATCCTTTGAAATTTTCATATCTCTTACTGGACTGTCGAGCAGAGATTTTCTGTCCATAAAGGTTAATCATGTCTTATTATATTGTATTATTTCCTCTTCTGAATTAGAGACTATCCTTCCATGCCAAAATCACCAAGTATTCATTAATAAGGAATTATATCGAGATTATTTCTCAGTATTATGGTTGGATATTACATTATGCGACAACGCAGGGAGTTCTCTTTATGTGAATGTAAAAAATAAATAATCACCAATGGATGATCTTACTTGCCATGAGAGCGCTGGTAATTGGTGGAACCGGATTTATAGGGAGAAGATTAGTCGAATATCTAATAAAGTATGACTGTGAGGTAACAATCGCCACCAGCGGAAAGACCCCCAACCCATTCAAGGACGAGGTCGCATCTATCACGTTTGACCGCTTCAGTGAAGAAAGCATAGAATCCAAGCTCTCTTCACCGCCTTTTTTTGATGTCGTATTCGATAATCTGGCTTTCAGAAGGGATGACGTGGTTAAGACGAGCAATTTTTTCGAAGGCAGAATTGGCCGCTATGTTTTCATATCGAGTGCAGCAGTTTATGAAGGATTGTCCGGGATCTTGAAGGAAAATCAGTTTGACCCCATGAAATTTAAGATCATAGAAAACAGAAAGGAAACATCTTACAGCGAAGGTAAGAGAAATGTGGAGGCATGTCTTTTCCAGGAGGCAGGTTTTGAAGTTTTAGCAGTAAGATTTCCTAACGTTCTTGGCCATGATGACAGCACAAAAAGATTTCAGGGCCATGTGTCAAAAATTTTAGACAAACACAGAATTGCAATACCAGCAAACGAAGGACGCAGGAATTATGCATGGGTCGATGATTGCGGAAGGTTCCTTGCGTGGATTGGGCTGCATGGTAAAAAAGGCGTTTATAATGGTGCTTCTCCTGATGCTATAACTGTGAGAGAATTATCCAAGAATATCGCCAATATTGCTGGCGTAGACGTTCAATTGGAAGAACCAGATAAAAACGAAGAGCTATCCGACTATTACAACCGGGTTGATTATATCCTTTCAACAGAGAAGGCCAATGGCGTAAATTTTTCATTTACCGGGATGGAAGACTGGTTAAGAGAGGAAGTAAATGCATACATGCAGACCGGCGGAAAATTAAAGAATTCTGCTGAATATAGAAAATACCTATTCTGATCTCTTTAATAGACAGCCAAAATCAAAGTTTTCCTTTGATCCGTCCATGCGTATGTATAATTAATCAAATTGGAAAGAATTGGTAAGTTTAAATTTAATCCTTGTATTATAGGCTGTGGAGCAGGCATTGGTCGATGGGATCCTTTGGATCCACATTTTTATGGCAATTATATTTATTGGTGGATCTTACTTCATGTGGCTCGTGGTTTGGCCATCTTCTTTTAAGATATCGGAGGATGAGAAGCAGCGAACCAAAATAGTCGGTAATATAGCCAAGAGATTTGCTTACTTTTCTCACGCGACATTGCTGATATTAGTGATAACAGGATTGATACTTGCTTTTGGATGGTACCTTCCTGAACCTTCTGATCTTTTTACGACGTTAAGCGGTCACATCCTTCTTGCAAAGATGATTGTTGTTGCAATTATGATAATAATAGTTTATGGAAACAACCTTTATCATGGAAAGAGAATCATGAGGCTCAGCAGAGAGGGAAAGAAGGAGGAATTGAACAAGTTAAGAAAAATGTCCCATTTTATGAGTTACACAAGCCTCGCCTTAATGGCTCTGATAACAATTTTGGCAGTTAGCCTGCAGATATATTGAAAAAACATTCATTCATGTTGTTGATGCTGCATATGCTCCAAACCAAATAATATCTAAAAATGTAAAAACCAGGCTTCTTCAGGTTAATATTGTAACATTACCTATTTTTCGTTGTAAAGGCAAAACTATCTAGCATTATGTTAATTGAATCCTTTCACAAAAGGACTTTCTTCAGTTTTTAAACAGGCATAATCACTTTACAGTTTCTCTTTCAATCTATCATAAAATCAAATGGTCTAGCATTATGGAAAGAATGCCTTCGTGTCGAGTGGATTTCATATTATGTGTATTCAGCCTGCAACCATTGAAGAGAGAAATCTCCTGAGATGGTGTAAGAGTGGGAACAGATAATAATGCATGGTTGTTTCCGCAATTAGAGGCTTGTCATTGCAGTAATCTGTGCCTGAGACAGAGATGACATTGTATTATTGCTCATGTATTCATTGGAGAT
>JAJZLW010000164.1 GCA_021850505.1 Thermoplasmata archaeon | reverse complement strand
GCTATTACAGTGACTTTTCTGTCTATCGACACGCTTGAGGTTTTATAGAAAACTGAATTTTTGTGGGAATCCTTTCCCAATGGCTTCATTCCATATTTCATGAAGATTTTTGGTCCAAGGAATTTCATAACCGCCGGAAGGATCGTTACCTCAAACACAACGGTCATGATAATTGCGAGGAACAGAACCGATCCCCACGTCCTGAAACCAGGTATAAAATAGAATGTACCAAGGCTGGCTGCTACAGTTAAGCCACTTATGAAGACCGCCTTACCGGCCTTCGTTGTCGCAATCTCTGCAGCTTCATCTTTTGACTTTCCGGATCTTATTTCCTGTTGGAATCTGGACAGGACAAATACTATGTAGTCAGTGGCAACACCCAAAATAACAGCTGTAAGAGTATAATTCACAACATAATTGACATCGTGAACCAGTATGCCTGTTATAAAGATAGAAACGTATCCGAGAACTGTTGCAATTGATACCACAACAAGTGTCAGGATCGAAGCCTTATATGAAAGAAGAGTCAGAAATACAGCAATGGCAAGTATTACGAAAATAAATGCAAAAACAATTCCAGATCCTGAGGTTACCTGCTGAGTCTGATAAGCAATGGCTCCCTCTCCTGTTACCTGACCTGAATTTCCAAAGAAAGCGGTTGCTATCTTGTTGATTTCCGGATATGCATTCTGAGAAACACTTGATCCGCCAGAGGTCAATTTGTCTGTGCTCTGGTTAAAGTTTATGTTCACAAGAAACAGGGTACCGTTTTTTGCGATATATTGCGATGCAATGTAGGATGGAATTCCGGACAGGCCGGTGTTACATAATAAATACCAGGGTTGGAAGATTCAACAACAGAGTTAATTATGCTCGTCTTCAAGCTGAATCCAGTAATTATTTTTATAACGGTGCTAACCACACTGTCAGTCCCAACTGTGTAATTTTCCACATTGAGATAACTGGTTATAGAAGACGCATAAGGGGATTCGTTAAAGAGCAGATAATCAGAGTTGTTGACTGCTTCATTGACCAATGAAAATCCAGACTCAGACTTGTTGTATGAAGTATAGATATAATTCAAGAACTGTCTCTCGTAAACTGATGAATTATAGCCGGATTCATTGGCAACCGTGTAGATCTCGGACTGATTATATCCTGTCACTGACCAGTTAACATAGAAATTGTGTGGAAAAGAAAAAACAAGTATAGATGTATTTTTAATTGTATAATATAGATCTCTTATGAGTGTTGAACTCTTCCCACTGGTATCGTTTATGAATGCTGCATAAGCTGAGAATGGAGACATTGTTCCAGAGACGCCATATATTGATGCATTTTTCATTGATTCCTGCATAGCGAGAACTTCTGTTGCTACGGTTGTGTTGTTGTACGGGTTTGCCTGAATCGCAACCAGTAATGTCTGGTTTTCCTGTGTATTATTAGAAAGGATTGTATTTGCAATAGAAGATTCACTGTGATTTCCTGCCAACGAGGTCGTAGAGTACGAAATGTATCCGGAATATTTCATCAGGGCCGGTGTTGCAGCAAGTATGGCCACAATCCAAATAATCAGTATTATTTTCCTTTTCTCTAATAGTGTTTTAGCTATTTTCACGCATCGGAAATAAATGGGACGAAGATAAAAAGAGATAAAAATAATTTTAACAATTCAAAATTTTAAACACAATGTAATTTATTTTTTATCTGGTATGTTGAGATTATAGAGAGCTATCGCAGCGATAACCCCAGCTGCGAACAATAAGGCATAGAATATCCCAAGTGGTGGGATTAAGCCTACATTGACTCCCACGCTTGTTGTATGAAGTGTCTGGTAGATAAGTAAAGCTAGACCTATCAGACCAATTATAGCACTGACGATAATACCTGCGATGTATTTATTCATTTTAAGCACCACCCGAGCTGCCGAATTCTTCATCCTCCGGCTTGAGGTACTGTGAATCCAGATCCACGATCTCCTGAATTTCCTGCGTTCTGACTCCACTTACAGTAGCCCAGAAGTAGAATATTATAGCAACTATTATAACCATCAGCAGGTCATAAGGATATGGCACTATATTATATCCGCCAAGTGCGGATTCTCCAAGATATGATTCGATAGACAGGACAACAATGTAAACCGGTACCCATATTCCAGACTTGATCGAACCCATTCCATGTATGGTCTTTCTGGTAGGATCATCCTTATTCTTCATGAAGAAGAAGATGCCGTAGACTATTAGACCCAGGAATATCGCAATTGCAAGGTCTCCAACTAGAGGCCAGCCTGACCAGTAAACAACAAGCGACGCACCCACGAAAGCTGCAGGAGCAAGTATTGCAGATCCTGGCAGCTTGAACGGTCTCTTGAGTTCTGATGCATTTTTTCTCAGGGATCTCAATGCAGGTCCGCCGACAAGGTATGTGAAAACTGTAGCACTGGTTATAAACCCAACCAATTTATACCAAGATGGGAAAGGTGCAAAGAATATGATACCGACTATCAATGAAACAACCAGTGGAAGCACCGGAATCCTTCTCTTCTGATCCACTTTCATCATTGAACCAGGAAGGTATCCCATAGCAGCTGTTCCATACAGTGTCCTCATGGATGTTCCAAGATACACGTTAAGCGTTCCGCTTGGAGAGACATAGGCATCAGCGAAGAGGAAATATGTTAACATTACAAGCCCGACCGATGATGCAATTGATGCAAATGGTGCACTATTCAACTGTTCTATACCTGCAGTTAAGAATCCATTATTTGTGGATATTATTGTCGGATATGCCTGTAGCAGATTCCAGCCACCTGCTGGTATACCCAGGCTTGAGAAATTAATTGCACCTATAAACGCAACCTGAAGGAGGACATATATCAGTATGCCTATAAGGACCGAACCGATGGTTGCCAATGGGATCGATCTCTGCGGGGTTCTCGATTCACCTCCATAATCCAATCCCTGCCTGAAGCCCAGAAATGAAAACACAATTCCAGAAGTTGCAACAGCGGCCATAACCGGTTCAAAGCCATAAGGCATGAATCCTGATGTTGTTGTTGCTCCCGCTATTCCATGAACTGTTCCATTGAAAAGTGTTGTGAAATTGGCAAGGCTGAATCTTGTGGCCACGAGTATGGCAATAGTTGCAAGTGGGAGAACCATTTTCCACCATGTCATACCGGAATTTGTCTTACCCATGATTCTTATTCCCCAATAATTTAGGAAGAAGAAGAAAACCATCAACAGTGCTGCAAAGAATATTCCCAGTGGTTCAAGCACAGTCCCGTTGTACAAACTGCTCACATACGGAGAAGCATATTCAATCACAGCCTCTGCTTCTATAGCCGGAACAGAGACAGCGGACAGGAAGTATGCCCAAGCCAGAAAATACCCGGCCATATTACCGTGAGAATACTGCCCATACCTCACAATTGACCCGGATCGCGGGATCATTGAGCCGAGTTCGGCGTAGTTCAACGCAATTATTAGGACAATTATTCCACCTATGATCCACGAAACTATAGCAGCCGGTCCAGCAATTGATGATGCAGCATAAGCAGCAAATAACCAGCCCGAACCTATTATACCTCCAAGGCTCAAAAACAAAAGATCCCAGGTGGACAGACTCCTCCTAAGTTTCTTATCTGATCTCTCAGCAACGACTTCAGTGTCAGTCATTAGCAAAGTATATGCACAATGATGTATTTAAATGTTTCATTATCATGCAGTATCTTCAGGGAATAAAGAAAAATGAAGATTTTTAATAATATGTGCCTCTTTATATATTACAAAAATGAAATCATACTTTACATGCCTATAAGATCTCTTACCAGTCATCAAATAAAATGAGATAATAGATCAAAATTCACTATTCAGGATTTTTTTAGATAGTTCATCAGCTATTGTATATGGATCTGTTCCATTTTCAGTATCAGCAATTTTATCCTTCGATCTTGAGATAACCTTCTTGATCCTAATATTGAAATCATTCCGCATTATCTCCGTAACTTCCTTCAATAACCTTTCTTTTTTGTCCAGTGCAGATTCTGAAAAACTGAAGTGCAAATCGATCATTTTGATAAGTTCGTCGTAGCCCTTTACCTTAATGGAATCAAGGCCTACCACAGGTACTTTCCAGGCACCCTGTGGAAGTAATGACAGTGAATCCTCTATATCCTTTATCGCAATCAAGGAGTCCTCGCGATCTACCTTGTTTACCACAAAAATGCTCGCAATCTCCATGATTCCAGCTTTAATTGCCTGTATCTCGTCACCAAGTCCTGGCGCAAGCACTACTAAAATTGTGTGGGCAACATCGAGTATATCAAGATCCGCCTGCCCGGCTCCAACAGTTTCAATTATAATAATATCAAAACCCGCTGCATCCAGTATTCTGACTGAATCCCAGACGCTTGTTGAAAGACCCCCGGTCGACCCCCTTGTAGAAAGACTTCTCATAAATATATCATTCTTGAATAATGCATCCTGCATCCTTATCCTGTTGCCGAGGAATGTGCCGTT
Source organism: Thermoplasmata archaeon (assembly GCA_021850505.1). The sequence continues at coordinate 815 of JAJZLW010000164.1, read as the reverse complement.
TGTAAAGGGACTGGATGCATCGACAGCTAATACTGCAACTTTTCTGCCATTTTTCTTCAGTGCAGCGCAAAGATTTCCAATGATCGTGCTTTTTCCAACCCCCGGAGGGCCGGTTATTCCTATTATTTTTGCCCTGCCTGTTTGATTATAAATTCTTTTTATAACCTCACGGCCAGTCTGGTGTTCACTGCCATTTTCAACAAGAGTTATCGCCCGGGATATTGCTCTGGGGTCATTTTCAAGTATCCCCTTTACAATTTCATCTATCTTCAACTATTCACTTATCCCCATCTTTTTCTTCCTGGCTTCTACTGCCCTTTCCGTGATGTGATCAATTATTGTTTTTAACGGCGTGCCCGGGCCGTAATTTCCTGTCACACCGATCTTTTCAAGCTTTGCACGATCAGCAGTCGGGATTGTGCCGCCACCAACAACCGAAATATCGTCTATACTCCTCTTCTTCATCAGGTCCATTACCTTCTTAAATACTGTAAGATGGGCACCATTCAGCAGGCTTAAGGCGATGACGTCAACATCCTCGTTGACTGCTGTATCAACCACTTCTTCAGGGGTTGGAAGCAGTCCTGCATAGAGAACATCCATTCCAGCATCCCTGAATGCCTTTGCCAGTACAAACATACCCCGATCGTGACCGTCTATGCCAGGTTTGGCAAGCAATACCTTTATCGGTTTATTCTTAAACAATAACTGGCTCTTTCCATCCGCCAAATACCTTCCTCCCAACATTTGATATCTCCTCTAATGTAGCATATTCTTCCACACATCTGATTATGTAAGGCATCAGATTTTCTGAT
>JAJZLW010000079.1:3350-5338 GCA_021850505.1 Thermoplasmata archaeon | reverse complement strand
CCGCGCCGCCCGATTTTACCACAAGCGTTTTCGGAACTCTCCTGACCATAATAGGATGATTTTTCTTATTGTATCTAACCACAACGTCTGAACCTTCTTCCATTCTCTCACCTATTTAAATAAGTCCTATATGTTATAAATAGCTTTTGAAGATAGATGGTAACCATATTGTTTAATCTCTTATTCTGTGGCATGAGGTGATATCAGGCCTACAGGGCTGCCATTAACAACAAGTGAGCCGCGCACTGTGCATGCCTTTGAAAGAGTGTTTGTCACATAGCAGTCAGAGGCTGAATTAAAGGCAAGTTTCCGGATCGTATCAATGGGATCGGGTGATGTTATAACAACATCGTAATCTATCTCCGTGAATTCCCTTGGCCTGCTAACTTTGAATTTCCCCTCCACACGGATCGATAAGTCAGTTATGTTTATTCCTTCTGAAGCTGCATGTTCCGCGTAGTGAACCATCTGACACATTCCAAGGCTTGATATGAAGTAAGACAGGGGACTGGGCCTATTTTCATCGGATATCCAGGAAAAATCCTGATTCTCGGGGCTGGTTTCCGACCTGAGATTTTCTCTTTTTGTTACCGAAACCGCTACTCTAGATGATACATCTCCTTTTTCATCAAACTTGGCATACCTGGCCATTCTGTCCCTCATCCTTTCTATGAATTCTGTATCAAACTTCACCATAACTCCTGCAACAATGGGGTTAATTTAAAATGTTACTGTCAACGGTTGACGGTCCACATTATAATACAAAGAGAGAATGATCCTTTTGATCTCTGTATGAACGTAGCCTCTGAAGCACTAGAAAATTTTAGGGAACTTGAAAATTCCTTTGAAAGTTCAGGAGCCCTTACAGAAAAGTTAAGAATTCTAATTGGGATAGCTACGGCCAATCGTTTCAGGAACAGAAAATTACTAGCAGCATTTCTAGAATGCGCGCGCAATTCAGGCATTCCTGAAACTGAAATAGATGAGGCCATCATTATCTCTGCGCTTGAAACAAGCGGTACTCAGTTATTCTGGCTCAAGGATGTTTTTGATAAGGTGCTGTCTGGAAATGATAGGGAGCCTTATTACCTGTCTGGAGGAAATGACATAGGAAACCTTTGGGTTAGATTTCAGCAGTCAGTGTATGAAGAGCCAGCCCTTAGCAGGAAAGACAAGGAATTGATCACGGTTACCCAGGCCAGTTTCGGAAGCTGCCCTCATTGCACCAAAACGCATATTGCAGCTGCAAAAAAGTACGGATGCTCCGAAAGAGAAATAACTGAATCTTTACTGTTTTCTGCAACTGTTGCTGCAAGATGTGATCTGCAGTGGTTTAAAGACGCAGAAAAGAGCCAGTGATCAGATGGCAGACAGAATACTCGTATTCGATCTGATGGGGACACTTCTCGATGTTGGAAAACTGGGTATTCCCCCGGGAATTCGCCTGCCAGATGAAGATTTGTTTAAGGACGTTTAGAGAAGAAAGCAGCTGGAATACAGCTGGCTTTCTACAATAATGGAATCTAGGTCCTCATTCTGGGAGATGACTTTAAAGGCCCTAGATTATGTGGCAGATGCTCTGAGCCTTACCATATCTCCTACAGACAGGAAAAGGCTCATGCAGAGCTGGCTCAATGTCCCTGTGTTCCCTGAAGTGCCGGCTGGGTTAAAGAGAATAAAGATCAGAAGGGCCATTCTGACGAATGCGGATATTGCGATGGCGAGGGAAATGGTGAAAAATGCCTCTCTTCATACTTTCTTTGACAAGCTGTTCTCCGCAGAGGAAGTGGGAAAATTCAAGCCTGCAAAGGGGGTTTACAGCATTGTTGCAGAACATTATGGTATAAGCATGGAGCAAACAATATTAGCATCTTCCAATGCGTGGGACGTACAGGGACCAATAATGGCCGGTATGAAAGCAGTTTACGTAAACCGATCCGGGATACCTCAGGAAAAAATATCAGGTACAATCGCTCAGGAGTTATCGT
>JAJZLW010000079.1:0-3250 GCA_021850505.1 Thermoplasmata archaeon | reverse complement strand
CTTGATAGCTTCAAGCACCTCATTAAGATCGCCTGATTTCACTTTGATTTCCTCAACCTGAGTCATGAGGGCATTTCTTATTTGACTGATGAACTCCTTGAAGGGTATCTCCAGGTGGCCCCTGCTTCCGTCATTAACCTCCTCGTGTATTATAACCAGCTTGTCTAGAGGAAGAAGCCTTATTCCATCTCTTATTCCTTTGTAGGATTGGCCGTCAGAATATATGGCGATCTGCAGTGTTTTTTTCTGCTGAAGAGCTGTTTCTCCCATTGACCTGCCAATGCATTCCGCATTATTAGACATGTATGTCATATCATTTTCCATACAACAAACTTTGCCCATCAACGGTTGACACATGGAAAAAGGATCGAACTTTTTGAGTTTCCACACTGTGCATGGAATTGGCTTGATCTGCGGCAAATTTCCAATCCGGATAAAAGAGTTAACTGCAACCGTTGACCGATTAAGCCTTTATACATAGCATGGCTGAGAAGGTTGGATGAATATGACAGAAAATAAGTGTGATGAATGTGGTCAAGTCTTCTATTCGAAAGAGCTCCTGACGGATCATTCAAAAATCCATATGAGTAAAGCTAAAGCAAGCTTTAGTGCAAGGAAAACGGTAGCATCTTCAATAATAGGGGGAATAATTGGTGGAATTCTGATGCTTCTGGTGTTGATGGCTGGTGCAGCAGGAATGGGCCTCCCTGCAGATACCTTTGCACTGGTCATGGGAATGGGTTTAGGGGCATCAATGGGATCTGCAGTAATGGCTGGCATACTCGGGCATTTCACAGTGAGCATAGTTGCTGGTGCAATATTTGGTGCAATAGTATCATATGTAAAGCCGTTGAGGCTTAAGAGTGGGGCAAAGTCTCTTGGTCTTGGGGTGGCGTTTGCTATCGTTGTCTATGTTGTGTTCTTTCTGCCCATGGCAATGACCGTTTTCGCATCGGTGATGATGAATATGATGGGTGCAAAGGCCGCCATGATGCTCCCTGATGTCCTTGCAGTAGGATTCATTGGGCATCTTCTGTACGGTCTTGCCCTTGGTGGAATAGCATTCGGAATCAGCAGAAAACTCTGATTTTTTTACGAGGTTTAATATTTATCCATGGTCTGACTAAAGGTAATGACTATGACATCAAAGTTTGATTTGATAATAATCGGTTCGGGCTCAGCTGCAACGACTGTTGCATTCAAGGCCGTTGAAAGCGGTAAGAAAGTCGCCGTAATTGATCAGAAACCCATAGGAGGGACTTGTGCGCTCAGAGGGTGCGATCCAAAGAAGATTCTTGTCGGCGTTACTGATGCTCTTGAAACGGCAAAGCGATTGGCTGGCCACGGAATCTCAAGTTTCTCCGGGCAGATTAAGTGGAGCGATCTGCAGGAATTCAAAAGATCCTTCACAGAACCAATGTCCGAGCGAATTGAAAACGGGCTGAAAAATGCTAACGTTGATATTTTCAGAGGGCGAGCACGGTTCATTGATTCAGGTAGGATCAAGATCAATGATGAAGTTCTTGAAGGCGACACGTTTCTCATTGCTTCAGGCGTAAGGGCGGCGTCACTGAATTTTCCGGGTTCAGAATATGTCCTTGACAACGAGGGATTTCTTAATCTTAGTGAACTGCCTGAACACGTCGTCTTCATAGGTGGCGGGTACATATCTGTTGAATTTGCAAGTATTGTCAGGAAAGCAGGGTGGCGTGCAACAATATTGCAGAGATCAACAAACTTGCTTTCTAACTTTGACAGGGAAACTGCAGATGTATTAACATCCATTTTAAAGGAATCAGGTATTGACATAATTACTGAAGCTCGCCTCGTTAAGATAGAAGAAAATGTTAAAGGATACAATGTGGTCATTGAGAAATCCGGAAAGCCCGTTAATATCAGCGCTGATCTTGTTGTTCACGGGGCAGGAAGGGAATTTGATTCGGATATGGGCCTTGAACTTGCCGGTGTTGAATGGACCAGAAAGGGTGTCAGGGTTAACGAATTCCTGCAGAGTGTTTCGAACCCAAGGGTTTACTCTGCTGGTGATTCAGCAGACACGCCGGTACCAAAACTGACTCCTGTGGCGTCTATGGAAGGAGAGATCGCAGCAGAAAATATTCTCAATGGGAATTCACAAAAGGCTGATTACCGTGCAATACCCACATCGGTATTTTCCACACCTCCGCTTGCAATGGTAGGAATTACTGAGGACGAGGCAAGAAAGAATAGCATCAATGTAAAAGTCAAAAAGGGTGAAATGACTTCCTGGTACAATTCACGAAGGCGAGCAATTCCAAAATCATTCTACAAGGTAATTCTGGACAGTAACGGCGAGGAGATACTTGGTGCACACATTCTTGGAGAGAACGCCGAAGAGGTCATCAATGTTTTTGCTCTAGCGATGAGATATGGCTTAAAGGCTTCAGATCTTAGATCCATGCCTTTCACTTATCCTTCTGATATCAACGATATAAAGTACATGCTTTAGAGCTAATCTGACACTAAAATTATTACTTTCTGGGTGTCTTAAGCATACCATCACACTTAATATGATCTGGATTCACTCCCTTCAGACAGTTTTTTGAGCTCTTTCAAGTAATTCAACATGTTTGTACCTCTAAATTTCTTTTTGAACCATTTCTTCCTAATCTCTTCATTAAATATTGCGGATTCAAACTCTTCCGACGTCATATAATTCAACGAGAAACGTTGGCTCTTTGTATTGTAATCAGATACAGCCAATTAAGTATACTTCCTGAAGTCCTCTAAGTTGACGAATTCTCTTGTATAGACATAGTCATCCTTGAATCTCCAGAACATTCGAAAATAAATAAACAGAATAAATGGCCATCTATGATCCGATCCATTCCTGAGCATAATTTTGGAAAAACTGCAAAGTCAGATACGGTTCTTTTGGCCGTCATGATAATCCACAACGGAGGTTAAACCTGATGTCCGTTTATCTGTCCGTTTATGTTTATTTTACATTTACTTGACACTTTTCTTACACGTATCCTTACACTTTTTTGACATTTTCCTGACATGTCAACCGGCAGTGTCAAGTCATATAAACCCGCCTGGATTCATAATATATGGTAAGCACGGAAGACCGTCTGAAGGCAATAGAGTTAGAAAAGCAGGGCTATCCGAAGACAGAGATTGCCAAGATGCTCAACGTCTCAAGGCAGACCGTCTATGAATGGCTAAAGGATGCGGAGGAAAAAGATGCACCGGAACAGGAAAGCGGGAA
>JAJZLW010000115.1 GCA_021850505.1 Thermoplasmata archaeon | reverse complement strand
TCTATTTGTTTTGTGGATCCCCCTGATTACGATAACTACGATTACGTAAATGAATGGAAAGACAGGGATATACTCGACCTTGCGGAAAGAAAGCTTATCAGGAAACTTGCTGGAAACCCAATTAAAACGCTCGAAATGGGTGGTGGGTTTGGAAGAATTACATCCGTATTGGAGAAAATTAGCGGTGAGACTTATATGGTAGACTTCTCAAGCAGAAACATAAGAGAAGCTAAAGCAAGGCTGAACCGTACTCATTTGAGACAGTGTGATTTTATGAACCTTCCATTTCAGGATGGTATGTTTGATCTGATAGTAATGGTTAGAGTTATGCATCATATCAGCAATCCAACCCTCGTCTATAATGAAATAATAAGAGTTGGAAGGAGAGGCGGTGCATTGATTATTTCCGTGCCTTACGCACCACTTTCTAAAATGAGGGAGGGAGCTGGAATAAGAGAAGTGAAAACGAACCCGGGTATACACAAAATATTTTACGGCCCGCTCGAATCTTACTTCGACAACAGACTAAAGCTTGAGGGAATATTTGGAACCGGCTTATTCGATAACAGGATAGGTAAAAGATTGCATAAATTTCGCTTCCTGAGTTTTTTTGACCTATCGACAGCGAGGTTATGGAAATTAAAAAATAATTTATTTCTTAAATTCAGGCTTCCTGACTGAATCAAACAAGCCAAGAGTAAGATTTTCAATTAGCTTTTTTCTGTTTTTACCTCCAAGCAGGACATAGGTTAACAGATTTGGAAGAATGAACTTCATGGAATGAAGAATTGCTTTCCAGACAAAAAACATTTCATTCGAATGTACTTCGTGCATGTAGGAAAACCAGTTAGAAATCTCAACCTTTACGCGTTCCGGATCACTGCGTCCATGAACTGACCAGTAACCAAATTTACCAGGTAAGGGAACATCATGATAGATCTTTGCGTATGACGTTGCGATTACTCTGAAACCTGCTTTTTTTAATTTTAGCGCTAGATCTCCAGAACTGTTCACTTTCAGATCAGAGCTAAAACCGTTTACGCTTAACAGGGCTTTTCTTTCAATCAGGAATGAATTCGGAAGCGCGTCGACATCGTATAATCTGTTTTCCAGTTGAACATTTCTCAGGTTATTTCGCCCTATCAGATCATGCTCCCATTTCCCTTTTTTGAATGGTGTTGCATATACCCAGACTAGTTCTGGGTTCGCAAGATACATTGCTGAAGGCATAACAGCGCCCACGTTATTCTGCGAAGAAAAAGCATCTATTACTGGTTGAAACGTTTCCTCACCAACTATATTATCATCGTCAATAAAAAAAAGGTAATCTGATGATGCGAGCTTAGCTCCAATGTTCTTTGCATGAGAAATGAATACCCTGAATGAAATTTTCACGTGAATAATTCTGATTTTCCCAGTGGTTTCTATACTGCAATGAACACCGGAATCATCTATTATAATTATTTCTTTTAGCTGAATAACCTTGTGTTCCTCAATACTTTTCAACAATGCGTTTAGTTTTGAACACCTGTTATGGGTGGGTATAATGATACTGAAAGATTCTACCATATTATGATTCATTCTCTCTCCTCAAAACTAAAATGATATAATCCGCGAAATTCTTAATAAAAGGTATTGAGGATACTAGACGATCTAATGCAAAAAACACTTTTTTATTTGAAAGTCTCTTCGCAACCCTGTTAAAATTATATGGTGGAATAAGTGTGCAAACTCCAATCCGTTTAATAACTGTAAAACCTCTTATCTTAGAGAATACATAAGGATTTTTAGGTCTCGTTGCTGTAGTAAATCTAGAGAAATCTGGCAGAACGTTGCCTCTACTTTTCTGTTTTAAATATTCGGATCTGCCCAGCAGCATGGAGATCAGCAAATCCAGAAATCCAAGTCTGTTCCAGTAGGCTCCAATAAATATTCCGCCGTCTTTAAGGTTCTCTCTTAAAGTGGCCTCAACAGTTTCAATCTTCTCTAAATCGAGATATCCAAAAGTGGTAAATATGATATCAAATTTCTTCCCGGTTCTAATAAAACCTGTTGACACCTTTAGCATTTCAACGTCAATCTTGCTTAAAGACTTTGAATTCTCCTTTGCCCTGCTTATCATTTCATCCGACAGTTCAGCACACGTCAGTGACACTTTTGATCTAATGGCTGATGCCTCAATCAAGGTTCCACAACCAATTTCAAGAATGTTCATCCCATCTCTGGCAAAATGAGATAAGAGCATTGAGGTTCGGTCCCTCATGTATACCTCGACTGGATTTCCTTTAACGGAAGACTCATAATTTTTTGACACATCATCAAATTCATTCTCTAAGATCTCGTATCTGTTCCTTATAGGTTTGTCAGTTTTTTCAAGAAAGAAAGCAGTCCCGGAATACAAATCATGTTGCTCAAGATGGCTCTTGCCATATTTTCTCCTGAAAGAATCTAACAGCGGATCCACACTCTCTTCATTGGCAGAATATGCATCTCCATGGATATATGCAAAGGCGCAGTTTTTCAGCTTTCTCTTCCATTCGCCGGTTATAATGATATGAAATTTATCGCCTTCTTGAATATAATTAACCAGATATGTGGAAAGATATGGATCTGGAAGCTTAACTTCCAAATTGTACTCACCTTTTTCTGAAAACATAAATTACCTCATCCCCGAGAGATGAAAAAAAAGGAAGTGATGACAGCACATTTTCTAAAAATGTCACTAAACGCTTCACAAATCTTGATGAAATCTTCTCGGCAAGATAAGGTGGAAGAATTATAGCCAGTCCCTTTTTTTGGATCAGTTTAAACCTTTCGAATATTGATAATATTTCATTCGGAGAATAGTACTGAGATTTAACTTTCTTTCCCACCACTTCAACGTAAGTTGTTTCCCCTAAACGATCCTTTATCCTTTCTTTTTTCCCCAAAATAAAGTATAGAACAAACTCACCCAAACACCTCCTGTTTCTAATTGAAAATATCAAAACGCCGTTGTTTTTCAAAGAATTGTAGATACCATTGGCAGTTTCTCTGATTCTGGGTTCAGTGTTTAGTGCTCCATTAAAGGAATAAATCAAATCAAAGCAATCACCAATTGAGCCAATCTCAGAAGCGGGTCTCTTTACCGAAGTAAATTTATCAGAGATTCCTAACTTTTCCATTTTATTCCTTGCAATATTTACCATTCCGTCTGAAACATCTAGACAGGCGATTTCATTTCCAGTTTCAAGTATAAACCGGCCAGCTTCCTCCCCAGTTCCACATCCGATCTCAAGCACCTTAATGCCGGTTTTGGAATGCTTCAAAAGAATGCTCATTTCTGAAGCTCTTATATTGACGTTTATAAAATTAGACAGTATTTTTTTATCATAGATACTTGATGCTTCAGAAAAAATTTTATCCAGGTTTTCATAGTATTCTTCCACTGTAAAGGTAAGACAAATTAATCAATAACTATTTTTCTAATGCCATGAAAAGAAAGAACTCAAGGTTGCTCTTTATAGACAAAGCTCCAATTTTAATATTCAGATCCATTTGTGTTGACAGAGATCAATGAAACTTTCCCGATCTGAATTACTTGAGATTGCAAACCGTATAGCAAAAAAATCTCCACTTAGACCATTCCCTGAATCCTACATGAATACAAAAGGAAAAGATCCTTTCAAAATCCCTTATGGGGAAGAAGTTACAATGTTCAGAAAGGATGAATTCACTGTTGTCATGGTCGGGTCAGAACCATTTTACTTTATGTCCCACAATCTTGCCAAATTTGTATTTTACGCGGCAAAGAGGGGAGAGCAGACAGTCATGGTACCTGATATTGATAGCATTACGGCCTCTGTTAAATTATTTGAAAACGATTTAGACAAAACATTATCAATAATAATCCAGGAAAGCAGGGGCCTGGATGACAGCGAAATAGATATCATTAAACACGAAACATCGTCTTTGCTGGGATACAGTGAAATTTTCTGATGGGTATTATGAATTTTATAAGATTCTGATTATATGGTGTGGGCATCCAATTTGTTTAGGAAAGCCTTATTTTGCCGCTACTCTTGGTAAAGTTTAATAGTGAATTATTTGATATCTGATAATGGCAAATAACGATTCTAAACCCTCCAATCTCCATATGTTACAGGGTATATTTTTCCTGATCGCGTTTGTAGTGACTATCCTGATCATCTCGACAGACAAGAATCTTCAGACTGATTTCGGTCTTGTAAAGCCATACTTCTACCACTGGTATGGTCTTCTTACTACCGGGATACTTTCACTCATAGGAGGTATCGTCCTGATAGTCAAACATGACAGGAAGCTTGAAAAGGTTGGAGTTGCAGGATCAGCTATAATAGCTATATTTCTGGTAGCGGATATCGCAACTTACAGCACAACACACTGGTTTCCATCTGCAGGGGCTATGGCAAATTATCTATTCGGAGTGACATTTGACAAGGCGTATGCGAGCCCCGGTACCTACATACCTGGGTTATATGACTTTCTGTTCGCGGTTTACATTGTAACGCTAATTATTGGGATATTTGCAGTTAGAAAGAAATGAATCCTCAATGAGAATTATTCCGGAACAGTCACGAAAGCCACCTTTCTTTTTTTAAGAAAGCGAATGATTTCATATAAAAACAGAGCAGAGGAAATTGTACCGTAAACCAAAAGGACCACGAAGTTTCCTGTTATCTTCTGCCGGAAAACATCTATTTCCCCCAGAGAAGATGCAATGTAATTCCATGATATATCTGGGTTTAGAAAATAGGTGAAGCTGTAATCAAGCGCTATGTATAAAGAACCAAGAAGCGAATAGATAAACAATTTCCTGCTTTCACCCATTTCAATCAAGAAAGGCAGCAACCAGATCAGGTACTGTGGGTTTACATAATTATAGGTCACGAAGAATATCAGCATGACGATGACAAAATATTCCTCTATTTTCAGCCCCTTCTTGATCGAATAAGCAGTAAAGATTATGTACAACGGTATAAAAGCATACAGGAATAACGATGGGAAACTGGATATGCCGAGATCAACTGGTATGATCTGCCAGGTTAAGCCCTGGGCAGAAAAAATATTTGCAAAACTAGGGGTTGATCTCCCTATGATTATTGTCCGCAGGTCCAGTAATAGATTTCCAGATACGGCATAACCAAGGATCACAACAGCAAGTACTAATAACGCTGGTATCAGTGTTTTCAGCTTATTTCTGCTTTTAAACAAGAGGTACGGAATTACAAAAACCGGGAATATCTTTATTCCAGCTCCGATAGATGCAAACAGCGATGCCTTTAAATCCTCGCCCCTTCTGTAATATACAATACCCTGCACCAGAAA
>JAJZLW010000044.1 GCA_021850505.1 Thermoplasmata archaeon | reverse complement strand
AAGGAAACAGTTTATAGCATCCATTCTATACTATGCTGATGCCGAACAAAGATGAAAATATGAAGCCAACCTTAGCAAGGAGATTTTTCAGGCTTCCGATCCTGACAATAATAGGAATTGGCGTATTTGTGATATTTCTTATAATAGCAATTGCCGATGGAATTGTAGCAGCTGCCTATGAATTCAGCCACGCTTTTGACAGATTCTTTGCTGTCTATTTCTATATCCCCGTTGGCGCACTTGTTCTGATAATTCTGGGCGTTATTTTACATTATAATTCGAAGAAGAAGAAATCTATGAAGACAGAGGCAAAGGTAGAGGAACCCAAGACAACACTTGAACAGGAGCCTGCTCCTGATACAAAAGAGGAAACTCCTGTTGAAGAGGCAAAGACGCAGGATGATGCGGCGCAGCAGAAAGAATAAACCTTTATTTGAGTGGTTCACCGCATGAAGGACAGAATTTCATTCCCGGTTTGACAGGTTCGCCGCACGAAGGACATGTTTTTTCTGATTTCGTAGCTGGAGGGTATTGCTTAGACACCTGCATAGAAGTGCCTGTAGAATCACCTTCTATTATGTCCTCGTCCTTTTGTCTTGGAGGAGTAGGTGATTGATTGCCTTGACCCGGTTTCCCATAATAAGCAACGCCAACGTTTGTAGTACCTGACTTGGCTCTTGCCATCTCCACACGCTTTCTGTAGATTTCGTCCTGTTCTCTCTTTATTCTCTCCTCTTCCTGCCTCTTGGAATCGGCTATCCACTTGCGAATCTCCGTTTCCCACTTTGATGGATCGGGCAGCAGGAATCTTGCCTTGAGGACATCCTTTTCACTTTGGTACTCAACGGTCAGAATTTTCTTCGTGAACACCTTTATCTTTGGAACCGCGCTTGATATATTTGAAATCTCATGTAACTGGACGTCAAGTACGACCTGTGGCGGAGTGGCGTGAATGAGGCCACGCTTTCCCTTCTTCTCAAAGACTAATCTCTTATCAGAAAGATAAAGCATGCCGTCATAATATTCGTTCTCTGCATAGCCGTATGAAGCTTCCTCTTTTAGTATCTCATGTTCCCCAACCTGATAGACTGGCATTAGACAGCGAATTTAGCCTGAATCTTAAACCTTTTCATTTTTGATTGCGAACTTAAAAATTGGAAATGTCTTAAATACAGCGCAAAAATAAAGATGCATGGCTAAAGATGCTGCAATCAGCGGCTTTCACAAATTAATGCCGGAAGAACGCTTAAAACTAATTACTGAAATACTCAACCTGTCATCTGAAGACGTGGACGCATTATACAAACATGGTGCGTTATCCATCGATGTAGCCGATAAATTAATAGAAAATGTTATCGGTAATATTGAGGTTCCGCTTGGAATAGCCACAAATTTCCTGATCAACGGGAAGGATTACTTCATTCCAATGGCAATAGAGGAAGCTTCAGTCGTTGCCGCCTGTTCCAAGGCTGCCAAGATTGCACGTCCATCGGGTGGATTCACTGCGTACTCCACGGATCCTGTAATGATTGGGCAGATACAGGTCATGGATCTTCCTTCACCAGAAGAATCTTCAATCAGAATACTTTCACAGAAGCACAAATTGATTGCACTGGCAAATGAGAAGAGCAAAACATTAAGGGAAAAAAATTCAGGTGCGATTGATATAGAAACAAGGATCCTCCACGCAAGAAAGAAAATGCTCATTGTTCACCTTCTCGTAAATGTTCAGGACGCCATGGGCGCAAATATTGTCAACACAATGTGCGAATTCATCGCCCCTGAAATAGAACGTATAACGGGTGGAAGGGTAAATTTAAGGATACTCAGTAATCTTTCGATATACAGGAGGGCATATGCCACTGCAAAATTCCGCAAGGATCTCTTAGGGGGCGAGGCTGTTGTTAACTCTATTATGGAAGCGTATGAGTTTGCAGAGGCAGACATATTCAGGGCTGCCACGCATAATAAGGGTGTTATGAATGGCATCGACGCTGTTTTGCTGGCGACATTCAACGACTGGAGAGCCGTGGAGGCTGGTGCTCACGCGTTTGTATCCATGGGCGGGTACCATTCAATGACAAGGTATTCGGTTGATAATAACGGCGACATCATTGGGAATATTGAATTACCCCTGGCTGTTGGTATAGTTGGAGGTGCTGCATCAGTATCGAAGAAGGCTATGGCATGCAGAAAGATTCTTGGTGTAAAGAGTGCCAGTGAACTTTCAAGTATCATTGCAGCAGTCGGGCTTGCACAGAATTTTTCAGCGATAAAGGCACTCGCTTCCGAGGGTATTCAAAAAGGTCACATGAAGTTACATTCGAGGAATATTGCAATTAGTGCAGGAGCAACTCCAGATGAGGTTGGCATGCTTTCAGCAATGCTCGTTGAATCCGGGGATATATCTCCTACAAACGCAAAAAACCTCCTTGAAAAATTAAGAAAAAAGTAATAAATACAGAGGCGGGATATTCTTAATGAACAATGTCAGAAGCAGAGGATTTGATGAAGAATGGCTTTTCCCTTATAGACAAGGGAAAATATCTAGATGGTCTGAGGGAATTATCAAAGCTGGAACCACAGTTTCAGTCGAAAAGTAATGAGGAGGCTGCCGACCTGTTCCTCGGTATCTCTCAGGCTTATTATGGGATGACCCCTAGTAACGATGAAAATTCATTGAAATATGCAGATCTTGCAATTGAGATACATAAAAAACTTGGTATCACTCCAATGGTGATCAGTGATCTTCTTTATTCATCCTTTATTGAAACTGATGCCGGTAAACTTCCTGAGGCAGAAAAAAGAATAGAACAGGCTATTGAGCTAGCCAGGTCCTCGAAGGATACAGAGGAACTGCCGGAACTGCTTAACTCCAAGGCTGATCTCCTGTCTACGATCAAGAAGAGAAGAAAGGAATCCGCAGCTTTGTACATTGAAGCTTCCAAAACTGCAAACGATTCAGGTAACCCGCAGGCATACTTTCATTCCAGAACCGGCCTCATAAAACTGAAGCGCCTGGACGGTTTGGATCCAGAAAAGGCACTTGATGAGGCAATGAAGGTCATAGAAGAAGCAGAATCCCTCGCAGCGCAGATAAAGAACAAGAAGGAAAGAAAGGATTTTATCGACGACATTTCAGAGATCTACGACATCGCTACGGACCTTGCCATGGAAATGGAAAAAGTTGATCTCGCTATTTCTATAGCGGAAAGGATGACTAAGGCTCAATCTAAATAATTTCTTTTGCAAAATCCCTGACATCTATACCGCGATCAGATAGAACAATCATGAGCGCGGTCTCAAAATCAAGGAATTTCATCGTTTTCAGGAAATCGCCTGCGATCTTTATGGCGTCCTTCTTCGAAATGTTGCCTGAGTTGACAGCAAGATCAAGCAATCTCTCAGATAGAGGCTTGTCACTGTTCTCAGAAAATAGATCCTTTTCGTTTACCGAGAAATCCAGCGGTACAGAGATACCGGATACTGTAAAATTAGGTTTCAGGTTTCCGTCGTTTTCCTGGACAAGCCCCTCCTTCAGCGATGCTTCGATTAACCTGTTAACAGACTCAGTGGATAGGAGGCGTCGCTTGAAAGATAGCTCCTTGATCATGTCCTGACGCGATATAGAATCATGATCCTTACGGGATGATATTGCAATCGCAATCAGTCTTCTGGCCGCTTCATGATCCATTATTTCACTCAATAGTTCAGAACTTTGCCAGCTCTTTCTCTATTGCGGCGTAATCAGGTTCCTTTCCCGGATCCTCGGATATCCACTTGAACTTAACGATTCCATTGCCATCTAACAAGAATACAGATCTCTTTGAAGCAGTTAGTCCAGGAACGTTGACGAAGTTTTCATGGAGCGCGTCGTATTTCTTTGAGACTTCCCTAGTAGCATCACTAAGGAGATCAAACTTAAGATTGTTCTCTTTAGCGAACTGTGCGAGCGAAAATGGCTGATCGACGCTTATTCCAACGACCTTTGCCTTAAGATTGTTATATTTTGACATTGAGTCCCTGAATGTGCATAGCTCCTTCGTGCATACCCCTGTAAATGCGCCTGGGAAGAATAATAGAACGGTTTTGCTTCCCTTGTAATCATCCAGCGACTTGTGCTTCAGATTCGAGTCTACCAGTTTAAAATCCGGTGCTTTTTTTCCAACTTCAACGGTCATTGTTATCAAAACGTAATGACAAAAAAATATATAACCTTGAGATGTGGAAGGATGAAAGCTGCTGCATTGATCTCAGGCGGGAAGGATTCCTTTTTAGCAGCACTTATTGGATCTGAAATGGGAATGGATCTGGTTTCCGCTGTGACATATATACCCGTTCAGGATTCAGAAATGTTTCATGTTCCAAATATTAAAAATGCTGAGTTGGTCTCTTCCTTACTGGATCTTGGTACTATTTACTTCGATGAAAGTGAATTCGAATCATCCTTTATGGACCTTAAAAGATCTGAAATCGAATGCGTTATCAGCGGCGCAATAGCTTCCGATTTTCAGAAGACAAGAATAGAGAAATACTGCACAAATGCTGGTTTACTGTCATTCACACCGCTCTGGAGATTGGATCCTTTGATTGTTCTGAATGAAATTATTTTACGTGGAATAGAAGCAATAATAGTTTCGGTTTCTGCTGAAGGGCTCACTGAGAAATTTCTTGGCAGGAGATTTGATAATGAATTGATAGCAGATCTTATGAAGTTGCAGGAAAAATATGGTATAAATCCCGCAGGTGAGGGAGGAGAATATGAGTCCTTTGTTATTGGGTTGCCCGGAACAAAAAGAATAAAGATAATTTCTCAGCAGACTGAATGGTCCGGAAGTACCGGTCATCTGGAGATGGAATGTGCATTAGAGGATTCATAACTTAAGTCTTTCGACCTCAATAGCATCATATGTTGGATATTCCTCTACCTCAAAGAATTCGTAATCAAGAAGCTTCTTGAGTTCTGGTATGATCCATGTGGGTATCTCAACCCTTCTCTTCTTATTGTTGACAAATATCATGTCATCGGGAACACCGACAGAATGCAGGCTCGAAACAATTGAGTCCGTATCCTGCCCGGAAACCACGCCTTTCAAAATGGTTCCATCTTTAGTAACTATATCGATTCTCCTCGCAATGTTATTGGCGCGGCGTTTGAGCCTGTTTTTCAGCTGAACGCCATCCTTGAAGGAAGCTGAGCAATAGTGTACCGTGAATTCAGGGTGCTCCCTCACCATGCTTATGGCAAGTTCCTTGCTCCCTGTTGCACCGGATTCGTAATCATTCTTGACGGTGTAGTTTCGCCCAAGAAGGTTGTTGAAATTTGTCTCCGAGAATTCGAGCTCATTGAGATTGATAAAATCAAGATCCATTCTTTCAGCGAAGTCTATCAGGGCCCTTGTTTCTTTATCTCTTCCTGGTAAGGACGGTACCTCGATCCCGACGGAAAGACCGTTGTCCCTGGCCCATTTTATCCTGTGCTTGAAAATTGAATGATCCATCCTGGTCCAGATTTCCTCCGGCGGATGAAACCTGATCTCATCAAGGCCAGCCTTTGCGACAGAATCAATTGCCTCCTTTGATCCACTGATTGTGTAAAGATGAATGTGGTGACTCTGACCAAATTCCTGCTTGAGCATTTTGATGTATTCTGAAGTACGCTGATAGAATTTGAGTGGATCGCCGCCAGTTATTCCTGTTCCGGTCGCAGAGATCATGTTCGCCTCGAGTATCGCATCCCTCATGTCGCGAATGGGCATCTCATCGGCAAACATCACATCAAGCATCTTTTTCTCGCTTGAAATAGGACAGTAAAAACATTTGGCATCACATATACCGGATACAAAGAGGACCATCTTTCCCCCTTTGGCGCATAGAACGCACCCCTCTGGTAATTTACCCGTATATGCGGATCCACCGCCAAGTCTCTTCAACGGCAGTTCATATAAATAGGAGATTTAACGTTTTCTTAGGAAATCCTGCTAATATTGAATTATGGAACAAAAGTGAATAAGGAAATAAGATAGATTAAAAGTGAGAATTGTTTCTAAAAGGATTAGACCCTTAAACCCTTATAGACAGTTCACTTACTGGTCTCCTTCCTGAAATCTTCTATAGCTGCCTTGATCTCTTCCACTGATGCTGAGCTTTCAAGTGTCGTGATATCACCGGGAAGCTGCCCCAGAAATACTGCCTTAACGACCCTCCTCATGATCTTACCGCTTCTTGTCTTTGGGAGCGTATTAACTATGTGTATCTCTTCCGGAACATATATGGGCCCAAGTTCTTCCCTTATTCTTTTGCGGAGGGTCGATACTATATCCAGGGCAGCCTTGAATTCATCCTTCAATACAACAAAGGCAACTATGCTTTCACCCTTTATCTCGTCCGGTTTTCCAAAGGCAGCTGCTTCAGCTACCTCCTTCGACGAAATCAATGCGTCTTCTATCTCTATGGTTCCCAGGCGATGTCCTGATACTTTAAGTACCTCGTCAGCTCTTCCCAGCAACCAGTAATACCCTTCGCTGTCCTTTACAGCATAATCTCCGCAGTAGTACATGCCCTTGAATTTCTCAAAGTATGTCTTCTTGAATCTCTCCGGATCGTTATTCAGGGTCAGGAACATGCCAGGCCATGGCTTCCTGTATGCTATGTAACCCTTTTCTCCTGTCCTGACCTCATTGCCTTCCTCGTCAAGGATTACAGGATCGATCCCAGGCATTGGAAATGTTGCAGAACCCGGTTTAAGGGGCGGAAGTCCAAGCCCTAGCGCAGGAGATATGACAAAGCCTCCGGTCTCGGTCTGCCAGTAAGTATCTATGATCGGGCATCTGGAATTGCCTATGTTCTCATAATACCATTTCCAGGCTGAGGGGTTTATCGGTTCACCCACTGTTCCGAGAACCTTCAGTGTCGAAAGATCATGCATCTTTGGGTATTTATCGCCGAACCGCATCAGCGTCCTGATCGCTGTCGGAGATGTGTAAAGTATGTTGACCCTGTAACGTTCGATTATTTCCCATAACCTGTCAGGAGCAGGATATGTTATCGAACCCTCATACATTATTGAAGTCAGGCCAAGAATCAGGGGTGCAAACACGATATAACTATGACCTGTGACCCAGCCAATGTCAGCAGCACACCACCACCTGTCATCCTCATCCGGGTTGAAAGCCCACTTCATCGTATTAGCAACCCAAACGGAGTAACCTCCACTTCCGTGGACAACGCCCTTTGGCTTGCCTGTTGTTCCAGAAGTATACAGGATATAAAGAGGATCATTCGAATCCATGTCAACCGGCCTTACATAAGTCATACCATCGCCCACAACCTCATGATACCAGATGTCGCGTCCCTCTTCCATTGGAACACTGTGGCCAGTCCTCTTCACGACGATCACAGATTTTACAGTGGAGGTCTGTTCGAGGGCTTCGTCAATGATCTTCTTGAGCTCAACTGTCTTTCCATTCCTCTGCCCTCCATCTGCAGTTATTACCAGTTTTGCCTTCGCGTCCTCAATTCTTTCCGCAACAGCTGACGCACCAAAACCTGCAAAGACAAATGTGAATGCAGCGCCGATTCTTGCAGCCGCCAGCATCGCAACAGGGGCTTCAAGTATCATGGGTAAATAAATCAGAATCCTGTCCCCTTTTTCTATTCCAAGGTTCAGCAGAGCCGAAGCAAGGTTATTGACCCTTCTGTATAAACCATCATACGTGATTATTTTTTCCTCACCATTTTCGCCTATCCACATATAAGCTGCCTGGTTCCTCTTGTGTGAGATGACGTGCCTGTCGACTGCGTTATACGAAATATTAAGTTTGCCGTTGACAAACCACCTGTAAAATGGCAGATCAGTATCATCAAGTACCTTATCCCATGGTCTCGTCCAGTCAACAACGGAAGCAGCCTTTGACCAGAATTCATCGGGATTGTTGATCGATTCCCTATAAATGTTCTCGAATGAGGCTATTCCAGTATGATACCGTTCCTCAGTTGGCAGAACTTCCCTGTTTTCGTATTTTTTTGACATATAGCGGTTTATGAAAAGAACATTATAAAACATTTCCGCGGGATAATAAGGCTATCATCTGCCAATAACAGACCCAATTTGACCGATAAAGAACACGTACTGGAAATTAAAGGGTCTGCTGTGGTGATCTGTCGTATTCCCTGGAATATCTTTTCAGATTGAATGCCTCATTAAGAACCCGAAGTAATATATCATCTGATATTCTCGAAGAATCGCTTTCCGGTTCTATCATGATGCTGTTAGATGGTATCGAGACACCTGCTCTTGTGAGTTTTTCAATATACTTAAGACGGTCTGAAGGCATTACCTTAGTATATCGACGGGGTGTTAGGAGGCCGCATCTTTCTATCTCCCTCATAAATATCGGTCGCTTGAACAGGGTGAAAAGAATAGACAGAGCAATTTCGGGGCTGGATTCTTCGTTAATTGACTGTGATACTTTTCCCACAATATTGTATATGTCAGAACTTGTTTTTTCACTGATAAAATATAGCTTTGATGGCTTTATTTCCTTTTCAACCAGAATCTCCATATCTTTCATGGCTCTGAGATAACCTGTCAGCACCAGTCTGTGTGTATCGATTCCCATTTCCTTTAGCTTTACATGTATTCCGGAAATCGTGTTTTCGCGTACCGCGAGGATCTGAAGTATCGATTCCTTCAGGTCAATATCCGTCTGGAGCACAGTCATGAGAGAATTTCCTCCCTCAATCTCCTAAGAAGCCGGATGGATTTGTTAGCTCTTTTGATAGAAGTCTGGCATATTTTTCCTGCGGATCCGAGGAAATTGAATGGATTCAGGGCAATCTCAATTTCGTTTGATGAAATTTTACCACCTGAAAACTTCTCTATATTTCCAGAAAGATCACCGGGCTTTGCAGATGCCATCGAAGCTTTTCTCACGATTTCATGAGATTCATTCCTCGGTACCTTCTTCCCTGTTAACGCAATGACAAGAGATTCTGACATTGAGAATGGATCCCTGAGTAAATTACGCTTCATCCTCTTTCTGTCTATCACAAGGTTCCTTAAAACATCATTCATCTTGCCGGTTATGTAATCCGTAAGGATACATGAATATGGTATCGTGAACCTCTCAAGTGCACTGTTCGTCAGGTCTCTTTCATGCCAGAGTATAGAACCCTCGATCTCCGGTGTTACGAAACCGCGAATAAGCCTCGCAAGGCTGCAGATATTCTCTGACGTTATCGGATTTTCCTTTGCTGGCATTGAACTGGATCCGACCTGCGTTTTCTTATCAAAACCCTCTGAAACCTCCCCTATTTCCGGTCTTTGAAGATTCCTTATCTCGGTCGCAAGTCTCTCAAGAGTTGCTGATATATTTGAAAACACAGAAAGCATCTCAATCAACCTGTCTCTTCCCGTGACCTGGGTGGATGCCTCTTCCACGTTTAGTCCAAGGATATTCAAAGCCTGCTCCTCGATCTCAAGCGCATGTTCGCCAAGGCCTGCCCCGGTACCTACAGGTCCACGGATCTTGCCTACAAGTATGCGGTTTAATGATTCCCTTATACGATCGGAATGCCTGCACATCTCCATGAGATAGACTGACATCTTAAGACCAAATGTTACCGGGCTCGCATGCTGTCCATGGGTCCTCCCAAGCATTATAGTTTTTTCATTTTTTTTGACAATGACCTTGAGCGAGTCAATGAGGTCTGACATTCTCTGGATGTAAAAGGTAAAAAACGCTTTCAGCTGCAGGGCGGTCGCTGTATCATTCACGTCGTTTGACGTCATACCTGAATGAAGAAATTCTGCAACATGCGGTGAATATCGGTTCACTACATTGATCATGGCCATGATATCATGTTTCGTTACAGATTCTTCTCCCTGGATCTCAGATACTTTTACCACGTCATTATCTATTAGTTTCTTAAGTTCTCCCGGAACGTCGGCAGGAATCATTCCCATTTCATGCTTTACTTCAAGTACTGAATGTTCAACAAGAAGCATACATTTCAATCGGTATTCCTGGCTGAAAATTTCTTTAACATCCTTATAGCCGTAACGATAATCGATAGGAGAAATTTCCACGATGTGTATTGTTATGATGCGTTAATATTTTTTCTCAGTACCTATTTTCATTTTTATCTCTACAAGATAAATCTGAGAAATGAACGTGAAATTAATTTTCACATTCCCAGTGTAAAAGAAATTCATGACGAAAGAGAGACCGCATAAGATGCATAGTCAATGAGAAAAGAATAGACAGTTATTGTATTCGTTAAACTGAACGTAATAGAATTCCCCGAAATAATGGCCGAAATCGGGAGAGTTGGAAAATTCCAGCTTGTCAGCGAGTTAATATATTGAACTGATGAAGAACTGTTAACATACTGGTGATAAAAAACATCATCCCATTGACCAATGTCTTGAGATCTAAAAGTATAACTAAAATTGTATAAGTGAATACTCAGTATGTTTGCTGTCACGCTCTGGTTACTCGGTCCGATTAGTGAAACTGTCGTTCCTGAGGTAACTGCCATTGAATCATACTGGAGGCTTTGTGCATCGAAAGTAATTGCAGAAGCTGAGGACAAGGTGACATTGCTACTACCAGCAAAGTTTACCATGTTCATGTTGAGGCCGAGGTATCCGCTGGTTAGATTGAACTCAAAAGGCAGAATAGTCTGGGCCGTTGGAGGCTGTCCACTCTGAGTGTTGATAACGGATCCATCCTGCATTGTTATCTGGTCGCTGTTTGAAAATCCGTTTGAGGCACCCAAGGAAAGTGAGCCGGATGCATTAAACTCACAGTTCAGTCCAAGTTTTGAGTTCTTTATCTTCCATCCATGAGAAAGATTTGTGTTTCCCTCGATTATACTTACGGAATCTGTTTGAATATTAGTAAGATAGACATTACCTGTGGCAGTATCATAAGTCATTGAATTGAAACCGGCCCCCAGTCCATATCCAATATTAAGGGTGGTAATAAGAGGAGTATTGGAGGCATTGACTCCGTCAAAAACTGAAACAGTTCCGCTATAACTGGAAACATAAATATACCTGTTAGCCGGATCATAAAGAATAGCGTCTGGACAGTATCCTACATTGAGTTTCTGCACTAAGTTGGATGTTGTGCTGTTATAAACATACGTAGTATGGAAACCATCACTTAATGGTATAAGCGCATAATACCCGAACCCTGAAACATAGTTGGCAGTCGAATAAACCATTCCATTAGCTGAGTCGAAAACCATGTTCCAAGGAGAGGTTAGCTGATAGTACGCTACAAGTTGGTAGGTTACGCCATTCAGAGTCCAGATATGCTGTCCACCAGCAACATAGATCAGTCCATTTGACGGATCATATGTCAATGCTGATGGAATAGTGCCAAAAGTAAGTGCATAGTTTAAGGGTCCATCAATTTTTATAAAGCTACTCGCATTATATACGTTTATTCCAACGCTTCCTGTTATTTCATTGCAAAATGAGACTAACGCAGCGCCAGTAGATTGATCGTAGGTAATATCATAAAAAATATAGCCATTTTCCGAAAGGGTCTGCGTAACCTGATTAGTAATTGTGCTTATGGCCATTAACTCACCAGATCCACTCGAAGTATAAAGGGTGAGCAGGAGTTCCTGTGTCGAACTATCGTAAGCTATCGCATATGGATGTGCATTTAGCTGTATGGTTGCAATTGGTGTTCCGCTTACTCCTGTAAGTACAGATATCGAGCCCTGACCCGGAATGCCGGAATAATAATTGATAACATAAAGCAGGCCGTTTGTTGAATCATATACTATGCCATCAGGATTATCTCCAACCTGGATTGAGCCAACCACCTTGTTAACCGAGCTGCTGATCTTATTCTGGTGGCCTTCCAACTGTATGTTCAATGAAATCCCATAAGACATTGAATAATTGGGCGTATCAGATTGTAACCCAATCGTAGTTGGCGTATTAGGTGCAAAGAAAGATCCCTTGATACCCATGGGAACACTTCGGGAATAGGCAGAAGAATTTAGGAAAGCTGAGTTTGACAGATGAGTCTGAATGGATGTAATAGTTGACAAAGAATTGGATTCGTAATTATACAGATTTGAATTACTTGAAGCAGGAACATAGACAACAATGAATGACGTAACTGTAACAACAACAAGGGCAAATACAAGAATGTATCCTATGATCTCGGCAACGGCATTGTCTTTCTTCTTTCTATCATTAACAATCTTCAATTCCTATACCCCCAATAAACCAATGTTATACGAAATAATAGATATGAATGTAACCTGTAAAGAATAATTCAGTGATATTGAAAGAATGTTTCCATTGAGAGTGACAGTGAAAGGTAGGCCGCTGAAAGACCAGTCCGCAGGTGCAACTGCCGCGTTTTGCCCGGAGTACTGGTTATAGAGATTGTTGTTAAGAGAGAGGGCAAATGGCGTATTCAAGGAAAGATTGAAGTATTCCAGAAAAACATTTGTAACCTCTGCAGGATACTGATTCCCATAAACGTCAGAAATCAGGAACTTGCTCCCTCTCGAATATGTATTATTTACTTCGGAAGTAATCTGCATTTTCAGGTCAGTAGGAGATAAGGAGGAGACTGTTGCATCGGATGAGCCTGATGGTAAGGTGAGATAAGATGAGGTATACGAAAGGTAAATATTGCCACTTGAGTTTAGTATACTTAGAGGCAAGCCAGACAGCACCTTCGTTTGATTACTATTTGTAAAATTCTCAATAAGCGCACCGCCTTCGGAAATGAAACTGACAGGTGAGATGAAGCTGGTCTGTCCGGTGGTATAAATACTTCCACCGATTTTGGCATTTTCGCTCTGAACGATTCCAACCCTCCCATTTAATATAGTGAACCCACCATCGATAACTGAGACCTTATTGAAGGTAAAATCTGGTATATAGACATAACCATTTTCAGAATCAAAAAGAGGGAGTTGTGGTCCTGAACCAATCCAAATCGTAGAAAAATATGTGTTGTTTGTGGCATCTATTATTGTTACGTTATTTGTTTCTGAATTTGCAATGTATAAAAGGTTGTTAGCAGGGTCAAACACAGATCCGACAGGATACGATCCAACTTCTAACCTAGGTATTTTTGCATACGGGGAGAAACTTGTTGGAGTAGAACCTGGTATGTATATGTATACAAATCCGCTTGATCCTCCATTTGTCACATAAAGATAACCGTTATAGGCATCAAAAGTTGCATCGGCAGGATATTTTGTAGTAAGACCGGGCAATGACTGCCCAGCAAATACGTTATTTATCGAATAAAGATAATATGATCCTGAATGCTTCATTAATGCATATGACTCATTTGTAGCAGGATCCAAAAATACACCGCATGGCGTTCCTGCGGTTGGTGTGCCGACTGGGGTGGGGCCCGTGGCAGAGATGTTAAATATTACAAATGATGATGATTCCTCAGCGGAGACGTAAACCGTGTTCGTTGAGGGATTATAAGAGATACCGTATGGAGTTACAGATGAAAAGATATTCCCGAGTTTAATGGTTGAGAGTAGATTGGTGCCCTTAATCAAAGCGATTGTGTTCTGATGCGATTCCACGACATAGACGGTGCCGTTGTTTTGGTTTACGGTTAAATTAGTCGGATATGACGAAGACCCTAAATTAACTGAGCCGACCAATGCACCGGTTATAGGTGATACAATTGACACCGAGCCCGTATTATAATCTGTAAAGTAGACGAGATTTGATACAGGATCGTAAACTCCAGAATACGGGCCGTTGAAGAAATCATCTCTTATGATTTGAGTTCCTGTTACAAGAGGTTGCGAATTAAGAATGATAGCAGTCTCTATATTCTGGTTCGAGTTGGTTATGTAGTAAGAAGGCTGAGAAACAATCCCTTTAGCAGCAAACACTATGTTCCCCGCAACCTTCGATACAGGAGTGCCTGAACATGTAATGTTAAAACTAGTTCCAGAACTCACAGAATTAAAGACCATATCTTCAGATGGAGGAGAGGATGATGATCCAGAAGAATATAGCGATGCAGATGAGCCCAATACCATCTCTGTTGTCATTGAGGTGTCCTGAGTGATCGAGGTCGGGTTAATTATGTACTTTTCACTTGAATTAGTATAGAACTGGCAGTCTGATACAATAGGCGTAGTACCTGCAGAACTGCTGAAAGTTGAACCGGCAATTCCGGATGATGGATATAATAGGTTTGTTGATCCAAGGGAATAAATCACGCTCTGGTTTGTAATATTATAGGTAAAATAAAGAATTTCATTGGAGCCCACAATTGCACTGTTTAGAACTACCTCAGGAGGCTTCTTCCCAGCAACATTAAGTTCACTATCGTAACTTAGAACGCTATTAGAAACTGAATTATCTAAATAGTTATAACCATAATTCTTATAAAAAGAACTAAAGTCAAGAGATACAGAATAACTTGAAAGTGTGTTTGGATTGATTACAAGATATGATGGATTCCCGGGAAAAAATCCAGTTTTTGGCTGCTCAAGACCTATTATACAGCCATTATTATTATCATATATCAGTGAGGTTATTATTAAGCCGGGATTTACATTTGCAGTTCTAACATATGATCCACCCTGTAATTGAAACTCAGTCAGGTTATTAGTAACGATACCTGAAGACGAATAATGGTAAGCAACGTATATATTATTATTTGCAACTAATAGGGCGGTGACATTGAATGCCACATCATTGGTATTCTTAACTTCAATAGTCTCGATCACAGAATTAGTCGAAGTTGATATTATAGAAATAGGCAAATAATAACAAGAATTTTTTGTTGCATGGTTTATTGCAGTTACAGTGTAGTTATCCGCAACGGCCAGGTCATTACCATCCAAGGCTATAAATTTCGGATTCGGGCCAGCATAAAAATATCCTGTTAAGGTACCTGATGTTGCTTTAAATTCAACTATATTCTGTGTTGAATAACCAGCAACATAAACTGTATTTGCAGGTTGGTAGTAAAC
This sequence comes from Thermoplasmata archaeon, assembly GCA_021850505.1. The sequence continues at coordinate 14,960 of JAJZLW010000044.1, read as the reverse complement.
TGCTGCATCAGGTGATAAAAAATTCTCACGCGGGAATGTTTCAAGTAGTTTGTTCAAAATCGCTGAAGTAGGATGTTGAGACACATAGGAAAATGATTCGCCTATTCCATAACTTAAAGATCCTGATAATCCAGAATCTGAGTAAGTCACAGAGGTCTGCTTCGACGGGGATAATATCCCGCCCTGTATTCCAAGCGGAATATACTGATTTATAACGGACCCAGAAGCATATTGCGCACTCGAAATTGCGCTATTAAGATCCGACATCGCAGCCATCGACTGAGATTGATAATTCGTCTCAGCACTCGACTGAGTGGAAGGTATGTAGTATGAAGAAACTGTAGTAAAAATAGATATGAAAATTGCAAAGACGAGAACTGCCCCTATAACCTCAGAAACACCTGAATCTTTTTTGTTTGATGGAATTTTCATATTAGCTCCTAAATATTTAACAGTGAATATACTTTATATTCTATTGACAGTGAGTTCACCTGCAGTGAATTTCCAAGCATTCCAATTTTAAGCAATTCATTGTTGTAAGTTACAGAGAGATTATTATCAATGAACCATGTATGATTTGATCCAACAGCCTGGCCATTCCCATATATTTCGTATAAGGAGTTATTGAAGCCTTCTCCCAAAGGCCCGGAAATTACATAGCTGAATGAGCTGATGTTTATGGACGAAACATCAGCAGTATAGGGAACAAATGAAGGTGAAAGCAGGCTCAGAACTTCACCTTTATAATATGTTGTGGTTTGAACATTAGATGCCACCAGTTTTACTATGCTTGAACCAATCGCCGAATCTGTCTGGTTTTTACCAATAATTGAAACTGCGTTCACAGAAATACCCACTCCACTATTAGACTCGGTCAAATTAACAGGAAGAATAGATCTAATGACATTCTCGTTTCCATATGAAAGAACCGTTGATCCATCTGCTAGGTAAATCGTGCCGGCGTTGGTATTGCCAATATTAAGCACAGAATCCAGAGATCCATATATTTTATAGTTTTCAGTAAAATGCAGTATGCTAGTGTTGGTGGATGATGTATTTGCATTTGCAAATATAACTGAAGGCATTACTCCATTTGCCGGATAGTCCCTGATTATTATTCCATTCCAGTATGTATCATAACTAGAACCAAGTGCGTCTCCAACTAACCCAATATAACTACCAAGCGGGCTGTACGACTCTCCTCCAGCACTGTCTTGGTAAGTGCTGCTGAGAGGATTAATGTTAACTCCAAGGTTTGAATATACGTTCAGGTTAGTGTTTTGATAGTCTGCTATCTTCCCATTTGCAATAATAACACTGAAGAGGTACCACTTATGGCTTGACAGGGTGGCATGATCTATCGGTGCATTCCAGGAAGTCCATGAGGAAGTTGCTGCCAAACCCAGGTCGCTGCAACCAGATCGCGAATCCAGCCTCGACATCTGACCATGTCCAGATGCGCTGCTTGAAAAAAAGAAATCTCCGAGGCCCGTAGTATAGACATAATATTGAATAATATAATCGGAAGATTGATTATAGCTTGCATTTGTATCGAGATAATCCCCATTTGCACTGGCAGCATAAAAAGCTTCAATCCCGCCGGGAGAACCGGATGGCGCGGTTGATATTAATCCAGAAGCACCTACAACGTTCCATTTCGAAAGCGATGAACCAGAATAATAATCAACGAATACGCTGGATCCATCATCGTATTCGCCATAGACCGAGGACAACGACGGATTCTCACCGGTCCTGAAATTATTCATCATATCCATGTATTTCGGCAGAAGGACCATGTATATTTTCTCGCTTGCAAGTGCTGGCATTCCATACATTGAAAGCCAGTAAACTGAAGAAGATGAAGTATTGGTATTACCTGACTGAAGCCAGGATGGTATTACCGTTCCGTTCTGGTATGTAAAAATAATGTTCTGTAGGGAACCAGCCTCATATTTGCTGTAAAGTGCATTATTTACAGAAATATTCTGCTGGTAAGTATGAGGCTCAGCTTGATCCTGAGTGTTAGTTATTGTGATTGGTACAGTGGCAATTTTGTCTAAAGAGACTTTACCCAATGTAACACTTGGCACTAAACCACCAGCTGGGAATACTGGATGATAATAAGTTATAGGGTAGTTAGACCATAGTGCCGTATATGCATCACCCCCATCCTGGAAATAATCCATTTCTATTGGGTAAGTGCCATTTTTAGCATTAAATTGTCCTTTATATATGGTAAAACCCTGGGGGAAATACTTGTTAATTAAGTTGTTAGGATTGGAATTTACCCCAAGCCAGTTCACTCCATTCATGAAACCGCTGAAAGAATTATAGCCAACAGCCATTCCATCATCTGTTGCACCGTGAATAACGGTTGATGTTGAATTAATTTCAGCAAAACCAAGCATTTTGATCAGAAAAGAGTTTTTAGGGGTTGTAACGGGAGGATTGGGGTAGCTTTTTCCACCAGTGTATCCGTACTGATAATTTATAATAACATTATTTTTGTTATTTCCATTTACTGAACATTTAACTCCAACCAAACTAGTATTGAAGGGTAAAGTATTAGAATTGAAGGAAGCTGTTTTTTCTGTTATTGAAGTATCATTTGCCATATTTGCGTTATACAGATCATTTTGATAACCTTGACTATCAAAATTACCAGAACTGTCATAATAAATCTGGTATTCCAGTCCTGGGCTGAGAACGTTTGCTATGTCGTTATATTCCCCATAAAGGGGAGAGCACTGCGGAGCTTCGCCCGTCTGATACTTGTTCATAATGTTAATATCTACAGGCAGGAATACCATGTCAGCGGTTATTGTTGTACCGGATGAAACACCATTGAGTTTCAGCCAATAAATACTTGAAGATGCGGTACTTGAAGCATTATTCTCCAGCCAAGAAGGGATCACAGTACCGTTTTGGTACATGAATAATATATTCGTAAGGTTTGCGCTTTCGTACGCTGAATATGCGTTACTATCGATTGAAAGTTCAATGTTGAAGAATTTAGGTTCGTTTGCAGGTACATAGATGGAAATCGGCAAAACAGCTATCTCGTTAGGATTAAGTGTTTCGCCAAGGCTAGAATTAGCAAGTGTAACGTTGAAGGTATAATTAAGATAGCCTAAGAACAAGGAAGTATTATTTTGATATGAAATCGATGATGACGACGGCTGTGAAAAAGGAGGGACACCTGAATAACCAAGAGGGACAACCTGCGAAACGTATGAGCCCACATGTTGTGCATTATTTATGCTCTGCGTCAAACCGATAAATCCATTTTCTCTGTCGGTAATGGATGAGCTAGCGTTAGTCTGCTCCGTTGATGGGACATAATACAAAATGTAAGCAGTTAGAAAAGCGAAAAGTATAACCGTTAGCAAAAGCGCACCTATTACAACACCCACTGCCTTATCCTTTCCTTTTGGGATTACTGCGCCTTTCACAAAGAGGATAAGTAATACAGGAATTTATACATTGTCGATTTTTATTTAAAGAAATTGCATAGAATTTCGACCAGTAAGACAACGCTGTGAACATAATTCAGTAAAAACAACGATCCTAAAAACAAATGATCAAATATTTGATTCTTTGAAGTAATCAAGTCTTTAAATTTCATTTCGAAAATGTAGTTGAAAAATATCTATGGGAAGGCAGATATTTTAGAGATCATATGTAATTGTATTGCTTATGGTTGATGGATAACCATGTTAAATTTTATTATTCATACTTTCTTTCTTTGATAGTATAGTACTGTTATAACCGCGAGGCCTATTACACCAATTCCTACCAGCGTACCAATAACTATGAAAGTGTCATATTTAGGTGTAGTGGAAGGTGGAGGTGGCGGAATAACAGTTACCTTGAGTGCAAATGTTGTTGATGTGGATACGTTTGCACCATTCACAACTATCTTGCCAAATTGCGGTGATACTGTGTATCCGGTAACGTTTAGAACCTTATATGTGTAAGTACCATTTGTAAGCGTGATGTTAATGTTGGATGATTTATTGGAAGAGTAGGTCACATTATTAATAGAAACCTCCCAGGTGGTATTCTTGGGTAATCCTTTCTCAGAGAATTGCAGATCGTAAAGCACTTTGCTAAACTGCACTGCAATGTTCTGTGGTTGCCCACTGACGGTTATTGAACCACTTATTGGGCTCGGGGAAAATGTTTTGTTATCTGAACTAACCTGAAATGAATAGGTACCATTAACCAAGTCAAAACTTATAGAACTTGACGACGTGTTTGAAGAGAAAGTTTGGCCAGTGCTTGAAAGAAGCGTTACGTTCCAAGTATTCCCTGACGGAAGACCGTTTTCTGTAAAAGTTACAGTGTATTTGAAAATCTCGTACGCTACGTTTATAGTGACATTGGATCCATCGATGCTAACCGTGCCAGTGCCAGGAATCGCAACGTAGAAGTCCGATTCTAAAAGAGTGAAAGAGTATGTACCATTTACAAGCGACATATTATTGTATGAAGTAGTAGTTGAATAAGCTGCGAGGGCGCCTGTGATATTTCCTAAAAGTACAGTAAATGGAATACCTGCTGGAAGTGCACCTATTTGCTTGAATGATAATTCATAGATCGTCGAAACAAAGCCGATATTAATAGTGATATTCTCGCCGGAGACCGTGATTATTCCATTTGAGTTTACTGGAATATTGTAACCTTGCTGTATTAACTGGTAAGCATAGGTACCATTTGGTAAAACGATTGAAATACTTGTACTATTAGTTGCAAATACCTGATTATCAATCAACACAGACCATGCTGTTTTTACCGGAAGATTTTTCTCCTGGAATGTGACATGATAGTCAAATTTTTCATACGTAACACTTACGCTGACATTGGATTTCGATACTGAAATCACACCTATTGCATTTATTGGGACATAGCTGCCAGCTGATGATATATGATAGATATAAGTTCCACCCGGTAAAGAGAAAGAAAGCACCCCCAGCGTAGTTTGCGAATAAATACCATCTATGGTCGCCGACCACATCGCACCGGTTGGTAAACCCGCCTCTGTTAAAGTCACTGAATACAGATCTGATTTGAATGTGACATTGTGTTGAATGGAGGATGATTGAGTCCCGTTAACTGTGAATAAGGAAAACGATGGTGAATTTAAATAACCGCTTGTCGAAACCGCTGAATATCTGTATGTTCCGTTTGTCAGTTCTATATTAATCAGACCAGTATTAAGACTGTACTGGACTATGTTACCGTTAGGATATGTTAGAAGGAGATTCCAGCTGAAACCTTGCGGAAGACCCCTCTCGCTGAAGGTAACAGGATATTCGTTGCTGATAAATCTACTCGTGAAAGACAATGGTTTGGTTGTTGAAATATAGATATAACCAGAACTGTTAGCGAACGGATCCATATTGCTGGAAGGTTCCAACACCCTGTAGAAGTATGTGCCATTTGGCAAAGCGATTGAAAGGTTATTGAAACTGGTAGAATACAGGAAAGAATTGTTGGATGAATCGTTAATAACAACTGACCACATCGTTCCATGAACAAGACCGACCTCCGTGAAATTAACGTAACCGAAGGCGGGAGCGAAATGAATCGAATAATTATAAAACTGGCTTGTAGCTGTATCAACGGTCAAATAAAAGGATGAGAGATTTGGATGGAAACCGGAGCTATCAAGGATCCTGATGTAATATGTCCCATTAGGGACATAAAATATTATCAGTGCCGAGTCTGTAATTTGGGATGTTGCATTAACATTATTAGTAGAAAGTGCCACGTCCCAGGTTGTTCCGGGTGCCAGCCCATATTCATATAAATCGATTGCGGCTAATCTCCCACTACCCTTTGCTAAAGTAACACCACTAGATAAAGAATAACCAATATGTTCGATTTCCGGCGCATTTAATGTAATTGTACCGGTTTCATTCACTGTCTGGAATCCCGTATTGTTAGAGGTGTAGTAAGTATAGTCACCATAAGGCAGCCAGAATGTAATTTTGTCGCTGTCTGTGCCTTGGACGAAATGGTGTCCTGTTGAATTAATCACAGTAACTGACCAATAGTCCCCGAAAGATGAGGAAGGCGTGGTTGTGTTTGAAAATAGACCCTTTTCCTTGAAAGCTAGATAAGTATAACCAGAAGTGTAAAAGACATCTATAATGTAAAAACCGTTTGATACGTTTACGTATCCAGAACCAGGCAAAATCGAAAACCCTGGTATCTGCGATGCAACAAATCTGTAATTACCGTTGGTGACATTGAAAAACAACTGCGGCTGGTTCGAGTAATCCGTGAAATTAACGTCTTTGGTATTATTTTTTAGATTTACAGACCAGAGAGGTGTTGCAGAACTGGATCCACTAACCGAATATGGTAACCCGTGTTCAAGAAATTCAACACCATTAAAATCTGGAATGAATGTGATATTCACATAGGTATATTTCTTTATGACAGTTACTATTCCGGATCCCCCTGACAAATTAAAAGTGTTGATCGTTGAAGCAGAATATGTATAATTCCCGCTTGGAACATTAAAGTTAAGTGAGCTGTTAAAAGAGACCTCAGAAACGTTGAGCCCAAGAGAAGTATTTTTAAGTGTAACTCTCCATTGGGTCTGTGTTAAAGAAGAATGTTGCGGAAGTCCATGCTCAAAAAACGTAACACTTTCAAAGTCATTTGTGAATTGAACAGGAATATTAACGCTGGAACCATCTATGGTTATGCTTCCTGATGATGGATCAGGCAGAAAAACTGACTCGGAGTGGATGACATATGTATAAGTTCCGTCAGGTTCCGTTAACGAAATCGTAGAGCTGTTACTATAGACATCCATGCCATTAAAACTAATACTCCATTCCGTCGAAGATCCAGTTGAAGGGAGGCCCTCCTCAGAAAAAGTTATCCCATAAGTCGTCGATGAATACGTAATATCAATCAAAACGTTTGAGGAAGTTACATTAAATGTTCCAGATGATGGTGTTGCAGAAAAATTTGAAACAGCCTTTATCACATAACTTACGTTAGAAGCAGGATGCATGTAGAATGCTACGGTATTTGTGGATGATTCATGCATTTCTCCGGAAATATTTACACCCCAGAGAAAACCGTAAACACCATTCTGCGAATTTAAAGGTAAACCCGTTTCAACAAATTGAATCAAATAAATAGAAGACGTATTTGCAGATGGTTTAACAGATATCTTTCCGACATTAGAACTGCTAGGCATGTTGGCGAAAAATGCAAATGAAGAGACTATCATAAATGTAGCGATTATCAGTGCCATTAATTTAGCCTTGTGATTGAATCCAAACTTTCTAAACATAGAACTTACCCATAAACAGTTATTAAATAATTAATCTTTGCTAAGTTTAAATATCGCCACTGGGACAAAAGAACTTTTCCTCTTCTGGTCTTTGAGATAGGCAGTTACGTTTAACTAATTTGGTATTTCAGTCATCTATGGGGATAGATTCATACTAAAATTTCCTTCTATTGACTAATTGAATCAGAAAATGCCAAAGTCCGATTAAGTCTGCTACCTTATATGTTGTACCATTCCGCTTAAATACCTTTTAATAATCCCATAGTGTAAATGGACGCATTCTTCATTGTTATTTTAATAGGTTCTATCTTTTCGGTTATATCTGCAATTTTTTATTTTGTAAATTCATTCAGATCAGTTAAATTTAAGCCAGAAATCAACACAAAACAGCAAGACACAAAGGATGTTACAATAGTCATACCGGTTTTCAATGAAGACGTAAATTTATTCACAAAAGTTGTAGAGGCGTCCACGAAACAGGGTTCAGATGTTATAGTTGTTGGAGATGGCTGCAATGCACCATATGCAGAGATTGCAAAAAAGTACTCTGCTAGATTTCTTTCTACACCGACAAGAGGTGGAAAGCGTAAAGCACTGAACCTTGCCATGAATTATGTAGAAACAAAATTTGTCATGTTTGTCGACAGCGATACAATAATACCGTATGGTGCTGTTGGGGACCTTCTTTCAACTTTCACGGATAAAATTGGAGGTGTTGGAGCTAATTTAAAGATAATGGAAGACGGCCGTCCTCTTTCCTACGCGTCGGAATTTGTCGAAAGAAGCAGGGAAGTCATCCTGAAGGCGATGAACAAAAGCGGAAACGTCATGATATTGGATGGTGGTTGTGCGATATATAGAACGGATCTAGTAAAGCCTTTTATCCTTTCTACTGAATTTAGCGACTACAAGGTCTTTGGCAGAAAAAGTGTTGTGGGCGATGACAGACAGCTGACCAGTTACATAATTAAAAGCGGCTATAGGGCGGTTAAGAACTATTCAGTTCAGGTGCAGACCCCGTCTCAGAAAACTTTGAAATCCTATTACAGGCAGCAGGTCAGATGGGCAAGAAATGGATGGTATTACTTCTTCAAGGACCTGTTTGGCGGTACTTCCAGGAAGGCTGGTCCGTTTTACACGTTTGAAATGCTCTATGTGTATCTTTTGCCATTGATTTTCATTGGACTTGGCGCATCTGAACTATACCTGTTTCTTTTTGCGCACCATTTTTCATACGCCAGATTTACTTTTGAGCATGCTTTTGAGTTTTTCTTAGTTCAAGTGTTCACATTCAGGTTTATCCGTATTACCAGACTGGCTTCGATGCTGGTCAACTTTTTCGGAATCTCAGTGTTTGGGGCTGCAATATCGAATAACATGTCAAGAAACAAGATGAAAACGTTTGCCTACGGTGCCATAGGTCTGCTTATTATGTTTGTTGCATCTATTCACGGCCTTCTGACGATATGGAAACAGGGTTCCTGGTTAACAAGGTAAACCTGACAAATTTAATATTCTCTTTTCGATTGTGTTGTTTGCTAAAATGACTGATAATGATCCTGATTATGAGTATACGGAAGATTTCAAGGGAACCTCTGACGAGGAACTTGACCAGTTTGCTGTTGGAACTGGTGCAACGATTAAAGTTTTTGGTATGGGTGGAGGGGGCTCAAATTCAGTAAACCGCCTTTACAGAGAGAAAATACCAGGAATCGATCTGATTGCATGTAATACCGACTCGAATCATCTGCTCCGCATAAAGGCCAAAAACAAGATACTACTCGGCGAAAATCTTACAAGAGGGCAGGGGGCCGGAGGCGATCCGAGGATTGGAGAGGAAGCAGCAAGGGAATCTGAAAAGATGTTTGTAAGTTTCATGAAGGGTGCTGAGATCGTCTTCATCACCGCAGGATTGGGAGGCGGTACCGGCACTGGATCCGCTCCATACGCAGCCAAGATAGCAAAGGAACAGGGAGCACTTACCTTTGGTGTGGTCACTCTACCATTCGAGGGAGAGGGGATCAGAAGAATGAGGAAGGCTGTCTGGGGACTGAAAAGGCTGATTCCAGCATGTGATTGCGTTATTGTCATAACGAACGAAACATTGCTCACGATTGCCCCTGATCTTCCTGTGGACAAGTCTTTCAGGGCTGCTGACGAGGTGATAGTGAAGGCAATAAAGGCAATAACTGAGATACTTTCGTATACTAGGCTGATCAACTTGGACATGAAAGACCTCGAGGAGGTTGTCAAGAATTCAGGCGCCGCTGTTATCGGAATCGGATATGGAACCGGCGAATACGGTGAGAGAGTCAGACAGGCCGTGAAGGATGCGCTTGCCTCACCCTTCCTTGATCTTGACCTGAGTACAGCGACCGGTGTACTGATCAATATATCTGCTTCAGACCCTACAATAGATGAAACCAATATTGCAACAGAGGAAGTACGGAAACTAATATCAGATAAGGCCAAGATAATTATGGGAACCGGAATCGACAAATCGCTTGATAAAAAAATACAGGTCACCCTTATTGTTACAGGATTAAAGCTTCCGTCGTCCATCCTGGATCTTGAGGGAACAGAAGAGGGTGGAATAGATTTTATTTCCTGAAGTCTTAGATTATTTGCTTAGAAAATTAAAAAATGTTTTTTAAAGAATACATGATTACGATTAAGATTGATGTTATCGGGTTGTGGTTTCTAAAGTGAAAAGTTTTCAGCTATCGGATAGCGATCTAATGAATGTAAGGGAAATGGCCCGGCAGATCAGGATAAATTCTGTGAAGATGGTATATGAGGCGGGCAGTGGCCATCCAGGAGGCTCCCTCAGTGCTGCTGACATATTGGCAGTTCTTTATTTCAGAGCCCTGAATATCGATCCTCTGGACCCTGAGAATCCTGATAGAGATAGATTCATACTGAGTAAGGGGCACGCCTCGCCAGGTATGTATTCAACGCTTGCCCTGCGTGGTTTTTTCCCCGTTGAATTGCTCAAGGACTTCAGAAAACTGACTTCAAAATTAGAAGGTCATGTTCATCGCGGGGTTCCGGGAATAGAATCATCAACAGGTTCACTTGGTCAGGGGCTGGGTATAGGAGTGGGAATGGCACTTGCCGCCAAGCTCGACAAGAAGAAATATCATACGTTTGTTATGATTGGTGATGGCGAACTTGAAGAGGGAAGTATCTGGGAGTCACTGATGGCTGGGTTTAAATTTAAGCTGAATAACCTTATTGTTATACTTGACAGGAACGGTGTTCAACTTGATGGGAAAACAAACGATATAATGCCTTTGCATGACATACCTGCGATGGTAAGCAGTTTTGGATGGCATGTGATCGAAATAGACGGCCATGACTACAATCAGATCCTCTCGGCACTTGAGCAGGCCAAGGGATCAAATGATCTGCCGACGTTCATAGTGGCGCATACCGTAAAGGGAAAAGGCGTCAGTTACATGGAAGGGAATTACAAGTACCATGGATCACCGCCTGCCAGCAAGGAGGAATTTGATACTGCAATGAAGGAACTGGGGGCTGATGCTCAATGATAGGAAAACCTGAATCCCTCAGGGAAGCTTATGGCGCAGAACTTGTCGAAATAGGCAAAAGAGACAGAAATATGGTCGTTCTGGATGCCGATCTCTCATCTTCAACGAAGACAGGAATGTTTGGGAAGGTATTTCCGGAGAGATTCTTCAATATGGGGATTGCTGAACAGTCTATGGTTAGTACAGCCGCAGGGCTTGCGCTATCTGGAAAGAAGGTTTTCGTTTCCACATTCGCCGTATTTCTTATGAGGACATACGAACAGATAAGGCAGAGTGTCTGCTACAACAATATTGATGTAAATTTTGTCACAACTCACGCTGGAATTACCGTTGGGGAGGATGGTGCAACTCACCAGATTGTTGAGGATGTTGGCATAATGTCTGGATTACCTCACATGTCTGTCATAGTACCGGTTGACTCCGTAGAAACAAGAAGCGTCATAAGATATGTTCACGATGCCACAACCACACCATATTATGTTCGCCTTTCAAGAGAGAAATTTCCTGTCCTGAACGATCCGGACTACGAATACCGGCCAAGAAAATCCGTAATATTCAAGGATGGCTCGGATATGGCCATCATCGCCTGCGGATCAATGGTATCATTATCCCTGCAGGCTGCTGAGGAACTGAAGAAGAAGGGGATTGATGCAAGAGTTATCAACATGTCATCAATAAAACCAATGGACAGAGACGCTGTCATAAAAGCGGCAACGGAGACTGGCCGTATTCTCACTGCTGAAGAGCATTCTATCTACAACGGTCTAGGTAGCAGGGTATGCGAGGTTGTCAGTGAAAATCATCCATGTCCTGTGCTGAGGGTGGGAATGCACGACACATTCGGGAAATCCGGAAAATCATGGGAACTTTTCGATTACTTTCATATGGGTGTTAATGATCTCGTAAAACAGTCTGAAATACTATTCAGGGAGGAGACTAAATATGAAAATATTTCTTGATACCGCAAATGTTGAGGAGATTCGTCAGGGCATAGAATGGGGCCTTGTTGATGGTGTGACCACGAATCCATCTCTTATGGAAAAGGAAAAGGTCAATAATTTCCCAGCTGTGGTGAAAAATATTCTCGCAGTTACGAAAGGTCCTGTAAGTATTGAGGTTGTCGCAACAGATTATGCAGGAATGATTGAGCAGGCACACAAGATCAGGGCCCTTGGAGATAATGCAGTTGTGAAGATACCTATGACCCTTGACGGTCTGAAGGCAATAAAGACACTTTCTTCAGAGGGGATTCCAGTCAATTGTACACTGATTTTCAGCCCTATTCAGGCTCTGTTTGCAGCAAAAGCCGGTGCAAGATATGTTTCGCCTTTTGTCGGCCGCCTGGATGACATCGCCGAGGATGGAATGTTTCTCATCGAGCAAATAAAGTCAATATTCACAAACTATTCCATAGACACTGAAATACTCGTAGCATCTGTCAGAAATCCAATGCACGTTGTCAGGGCAGCAATAATTGGTGCGGATATAGCGACGATCCCGTTTGATGTTCTGAAAAAACTTCCCATGCACCCGAAAACGGACGAGGGCCTGAGCAGGTTCCTGTCTGACTGGAAAAAGATCTTTCCAGACGGGAAATTCCCTCTCTGAACCTCATAGATTAGTCAGTTTTTAAGTAAACAGCAAAAGGCCGGTAGGATCTTTTCGCTTCCATTACTGAAAGATCCGCCAAGCATTATAATTTTTTAGTTTACCAGGTAGTATCAGTATAACCTTATCGTTTCAAGGTTCCTCAAAGCATGAGACTCAATGTTGAATTTGGATTTTATGAGCCTTGCGAACTCCTGGGCCTTTTCGCCATCACCATGATTGACAAGAACAATTCTTGGTTTTGGCTGCATCGATGCAATGTAAGCTATAAGCTGTCGCTTGTCAGAATGCCCTGAGAACCCCTCGGCTGTTTCAACATTCATCTTCATCTGGTACTTCACAGGCTTACCGTTGTCTGATAATGTTATTTCGGTTGCGCCCCTCTGGATGCGTCTCCCCATTGTGCCGTCTGCCTGATAACCTACGAAAACAAGGGAATGCTTGGGTGAATCACACCATGTCTTCAGGTATTCCATTACGGGACCGCCGTTCATCATTCCTGCGGTTGCAAGTACAATCCTGCTGTCCACCGAGTCACATATCTCCTGTCTCTGTTCTCTCGTTTCAACCTTTGCAAATATATCACTGAGAAAAGGATTCTCCTTCTTCACCATTATCTTTTCCCTGAGATCCTTGTTCAGGTATTCAGGATAGGCCGCATGGATTGCTGTGGCCTCCATTATCATACCATCCAGATACACCTTTGTTTTTGGGATCTTTCCCTCCCGCATCATCTGTTCGAGAACGAGCATGACCTCCTGGCTTCTTCCAACTGCGAATACCGGTATAAGTACGGATCCACCCCTCTCAAATGTTCTGTTGACTATATCCGTGAGGATCTGAGCTGCCTCTGGTCTCGAATGCTGGAAATCCTCCCTGCCCGCATATGTTGATTCAGTCATGAACGTTTCAGCTCTCGGGAACTTGTTGTTTGCAGGATTGAATAACCATGACTTTTCAAATTTGACATCGCCGCTGAGCACAATGTTATAAAGACCCTCGCCTATGTGTAAATGCACGGAGCTGGAGCCAAGGATGTGACCTGCGTTATAGAAGGTCAATCTTGTATCCGAGGTGACATCAGTTGTTTCGTTGTATCTAAGAGCGATGGTGTGCTTTGCCATCTCTCTTATATGCTTGGATTCATAGCCACCCTTATGTCCTTCGGCGTGCGCAACCTTTATGAAATCATTCTGCAAAAGAACCGCCAGATCCCGGGTTGGCGCTGTCATGTATACCGGGCCATCATACCCGTACTTGAACAGGATTGGTAAAAGGCCGGAATGGTCCAGGTGAGCATGGGTCAGAATGACTGCATCGATTGCAGAAAAAGGTTGTATTTCCGGAAGGTATAGATACGGCGCACCAGCCCATGGATGATCTATTGCCTCGTTTGTGTTCAGCATGCCGCAATCCACGAGTATCCTTGAATTGTTTGTCGAGATCAGGGAAGCACTCCTTCCAACCTCCCTGTGACCGCCAAGCGCTGTTAACCGCACCCAGGTTTCCCCAGGCATCGGTGGTATGTTCAATTTTTCCCCGAGCTTGTGCAGAAAGAGCTTTCTCTCCTGTTTTGTCTCCCGAAGGAGTTCGCGCATCTCTTTTACTGTTCTTGAATACATAGGCGGAGCCCTGACTATTCTAGGTGACCAGTTTGTTTTGGTCTTGATCTGCGTAATATAGTCAGAAACCCTTGCCGTAATTACTGATGGTTCATCGGCCTCAATCACGACCTCGCCCGTATCAGATTCGAAATAAATGTCCTGCAGGCCTGCCTCTGATGGAATTATTCTTTTTATTTCCTCGGTTGCCTCTTCTTCCGAGCTCATTATTGATGGATCCGGACGAATTGCGATTCTTCTCCTAAGCTCCTGTGCGATAGTCCTTGCTATGTCGTCCCTCTTTGAAAACAGATCCTGATCCTTTGTATACACGACGATAGTCGGCCCCTCGTAGTCGACCTCCGTTATCTTGTTATCCGGATATATCCGGTTGAATATCGATTTTGCTTCCTCTAGATAATCTCTAACTGCCATTCAAAAAAACACCCATGGTATGGTAATAAAAAAAAATTAAAATTTCAACTTCATCTTCTTGATTCTGTCCATGACGTCCTCTTCAGGGACATCTTTGTAACCGGACTTCTGGTCAATGACTGCAACATCAATCATACCACCGGATGCAGAATCCCTCTGTTTTGAGGCTGATATAGATTTGATCACGAGATCTATACCTTCATCGATCTTCATGTCCTTGGTATATTCTGTTTCAAGGACACCATATACAAATGGTGAACCAGAACCAGTACTGACATATGTGTCCTCTACCGCCCCACCGGCAGCATCTATTGAGAAGATGTGTGGGCTGGTATCATAACCGGCCACAATGAGCTGGACCATATAAGGGTAATACTTTGACTGGTTCAGTATATTCGACAGGAGTGTGGCTGCTGCCTCGATTGGCATCCCAAATTTTCTTTGCAA
>JAJZLW010000112.1 GCA_021850505.1 Thermoplasmata archaeon | reverse complement strand
TTGCTTTGCGGAGATTAGCCTGTGTCTGCAATACAGGAAAGCCGCGGTGGCCCAGTGGTACGGCGCCAGACTTGAGATCTGGTTCCCTTGTGGATCGGGAGTTCGAATCTCTCCCGCGGCGTACTTCAAGTTTCGTGGTGCACGGCTTTAGGATTCCACCGCCTCCGCTAGAAAAAATCTTTTTTTTCACCTTGCCCATAATTTCGTCGATGACCCCTACCAGGGCGATGTGGGTGTGAATCGATCTCATCTCCATGTCCTGACGGCCAAGTATTTTTGATATAGCATATATGGAAACACCCTGCCTGAGCCGTTAGGTTGCATAGGCGTGCCTTGCCATGTGGTTGTGGAACCTCACGCCGACCATTGATGCGACTCTTGCCATCCTCTGCCTGATGTTTTCGTATGACATCCTCCCTCTCCTGGATGTGAACACGTAGTTCCTGTCTGTTGGAAGCCTTATCTCCAGATAATCCGACAGGGCTTTCCTCACCCCTGCTTGGAGCCAAACGTCCCTTACCTTCTCATTCTTGCTCCTGACCCTCAGATGATCCCTGACGATGTCCTTCAGCTGCAAGTCCCATATCATGCCGATCCTGAGACCGCAGCCGAACTCCAGTGAAGCTATGGCCCTGCCCCTTTTCCCCTCATACTGTCAAGAATCAAGATCTACAGGATGAAGAAAGGGGAGATCATGAACGCGATGCCGAAAAATGCGAAAGACCTGGTGTCGGATCTGAAGATTGATCTTGGCATTTTATGTAAAAAAGCTTGAGTTAATGTTTAATTGTATATCGTTTATTAACTTTGAGCGGTGCTGTAATATCCTTTGGTAGAGAATTTAAGACCCAAAACATGGGCAACCATAAACTGAATCCCATAAGATACGGTGGAGCTTTAAGTCCCATTAAGCGTACTGATGCATTAAGAATAACTCTTAGTTCAATGCCTCTTACAGTCAGAGTTTGACCTGGATAAATAGTCACTCCAACATAAATGGCATTTACAGAAAGAAATTCAGAGAAGGTTATCTAAAATCATGACTTAACATAAGCACAAATTTATACAATTAAACAGGATGGCTCTTTAGCATGGGAATACTCTACTACGGCGATAATCTTGAAATAATGCGAAAGCATCTGAAGGATGAGTCAGTTGACCTGATTTATCTTGATCCCCCTTTCAACTCTAAAGCTGATTACAACGTACTGTTCAAAGAAAAGTCAGGAGAGCAGTCTGTTTCTCAAATAAAAGCATTTACTGATTTCTGGCATTGGGATCTGTCTGCTTCTACAGCTTATTACGAATTGATGCATGGAAATAAAACACCCTCAAATGTCAGCACAACCATCGAGGCAATAGTTAGGCTGCTTGGTCAAAATGATATGTCAGCTTATCTCGTCATGATGGCAATAAGGCTACTGGAAATGCATCGAGTACTCAAATCCACTGGGTCGATTTACCTTCATTGTGATCCCACTGCGTCCCATTACCTGAAGATTGTGATAGATTCTATTTTTAGTCCTGAAAATTTCAAGAATGAGATAATATGGAGAAGGCATGGTTCGAATAACTCCGCAAATAGATTTGGGCCCATCCATCAAACTATTCTATTTTACGGGAAATCAAAAGAAATGATTTATTATTATCCAAAAGGCCCTTACACAAATGGGTACGTGCGTGACTTCTTCACAAAGGAAGACCAATATGGGAGGTTTCGATTGGTGCCTCTCACTGGAGCAGGTGTTAGAAATGGAGAAAGTGGAAAGGAGTGGAGGGGATACAATCCAACCAAGGGAGGGAGGCATTGGGCAATACCTGAATATCTTAAGAGAAAATACAGGGACTCAGCAGGAAAAACACTGGATGAACTCACAACCCAAGAGCAGTTAGATTTGCTTGATGGTATAGGAATGATTTATTGGGGAAAGGATGCGAAAGTACCAAACTATAAGTTCTATCTCAGAGATGCTGGGGGCGCGCCTCTTCAAGACATCTGGGCATATCAACCTGGAACTGAGGGTTGTGTATTTGGTAACCCGGAAGTTGCCATTGATCAAGATGTGATGTGGCTCACTGGAACTAACCAAGAAATATTGGGATATCCTACTCAAAAACCACTTGGCCTGCTTGAGCGCATTATTCGTGCAAGTTCAAAGGAAGGGGATGTGATCTTTGACCCATTCTGTGGCTGTGGAACCACTGTGCATGCTGCCCAAAAATTAGGCAGAGATTGGATAGGGATAGATATAACCCATCTCGCCATAAACTTAGTCAGAAACAGATTACAGGACGCGTTTGGAATCAAAGTAGAAGTTGAAGGTGAACCAAGGGACTTGGAAGGAGCTAAGAACCTCGCCATCGATGATCGATTTCAATTTCAATGGTGGGCTCTTTCTCTGATTGGGGCAAGACCATTTGGTGGGGAAAAGAAAAGAGGTTCAGATCGTGGTATAGATGGTGTCGTCTATAATCCTAAAGGAAAGAATGAATCATATTATGGAATCGTCCAAGTAAAAAGTGGTCACGTAAAATCAGGAGACATCAGGGATTTCAGAGGTACAATTGAAAGGGAAAAAGCGGATTATGGCATTTTCATAACTCTGGAAAATTCTACGGATGAAATGAGAAGAGAGGCCATATCTGCTGGATTTCTGAAAACTGTATGGGATGAGAATATGCAAAAAATTCAGATTCTCACCATTGATGAATTAATGAATGGTAAAAAACCGGATTTACCGTCAAAGCCGGAAGTATTTGAAAAGGCACAGAGAGAGAAAACATATAAAGATAGAAGTGGGAGCAATACAACCTTAGATTGAAATGAGACCTTTCAGTTTATTTGGTGATTTGAATATTAGCTTACTGGCGGTTTTATAAAGAAGGTTGGAGATTCAGTTTTAGTATATTTCGATGTCTGGCTTATACTTCAAGTCGCCTTTTAGGGATTTTTAGCGATTGTAGATTTCGTTTATTGGCAGCCTACTGGGTCATATCTTTAGTGAACCAATTTATTGGAACGAATTCCCCCTCCTCTACTGGTATAATAAACCTTACACCGCTGATGCATGGTTTAGCCTTGTTCCAGTATCTCCCGTTCTGACTCAGAATAATTTTGTTAGTCTTCTTTGCTATTTTAGTCATTAGTATTCCAATCGGGTGTTGGTATTCGCCTTTTTTTCAGATTCAAATTCCCAAGTAGATTCTTATTCCAAAGGGAGGCTAAGGAAAATTACATAGAATGTAAAATGAGATTCGACCGCAAGGAGAATGGCTCAATGGTGAAATAGATAGTATAGTTAATTACCTACACTATTATACTTGTATCTAGGAATTTCTCTGCCCATCTTTTTGCAAATGTCAGTCTGCATGATAACTCCAGGAAACTCTATTTTATTCTCTCTTTCAGCTTCTCTTCCGAATCTATTGGCGCAATTGATACAACTCTCTTGATACTCTTCCAGATGAATTCTAAGGGATTCAGATCTGGAGAATACTGAGGCAGGAATATCAGCCTGATATTCAGCATAGCTGCAGTTTCTGCAACTGCTTTTGAATGATGTGATCTGAATTTGTCCAGTATTATTATCTCTCTTTCAGGATTCATATCCCATATCTTTCTTATGAAAGCAATCACGTTTTCCTTCCTTAAATGATCCTGAAAATCAACAACACTCTTACCATTGAAGGAATAGAAACCGAATGTGTTCGCCCTGTATTTGGAGGTATCCTTGATGATCTCCTGCTTATTGAAAGGCCACAGCATCACTGTATTCGATATTGTCTCCGGCGCAATTTCATCCAGAATCCGATTATGCTTTCCTGCATTGATATCTTGCCTAAGTTTTTTTTAGGATGTTCTCTGCGTTATCCGGTCTTCTCCTATCATGAGGACATGGCTTCGCATGCCTCATGCCCATGCTATTCAGAATGACCCATACCTGCTTCATCGTGTATTGAACTCCAAACTCCTCTCTTATCATGTCTCGTACCTGTGCTGTTGTGTATTGCCCATGCATAAGTTTCTCCTTCAATGCTGCCTTCTGGTCAGAAGACATCTTTGAAGGGCCTTTCCTTGCGTATCTGGGAATAAGGCCCTTATATCTCCTTCCGCGTTCCATTTCTTCTGCCATAAATAGCCAATCATCTTTGTTATTCCTATCCTGCCTGCAGCAGTCTCGACAGAATCGCCATCATACCGGTATCGGATGAAAAGAAGCTTCTTCAGTATCCTTGTGCTTCTTTCAAGGCTTTTTATCAGCCTGTTGAGATCGTCCTCACTGATCTTCCTCTCAATTGCATACATCTCCGTTTTAACCATGAAGATGTAATGATTATAAGTATAACCGTTATAAGATATTTAGATCTTTCTAACAAAGATTCTGGGACCTTCAAAAGGACCATTTCATTTTGAAGTTGGGTCCGAGATCATGGTTGATAGCCTCCAATAAATAAATGCAATAGATACTAGAACGAAAAGAAGCACTAAGATGAGATACAACACATCAAACTTGATTATTGCAGTCCCATAAATCATGCTTACAACCCCAAACGCGTAATATGCCCATACAAAAGCGGTAACTACCTTTACCTGCGAGATGAAGGCATGCATCAGATACGAAATCAAGGCAAAAAGAACTGCAATCAATCCTATTACAACAAATGCCTCCTCTTTGTTACCTATGTCAACATAAGAGAGATAGAACAGGAGTATCGAGATTATGACGATGATTAGTGCGGCCACAGTTCCAGTGACTTTTCTGGGCGATGCCATATCGATGGAATGCAAACCATTCTATATATTTGCCTACCAGACCTACTAGTTCATTAGATTCAACAAAGCAGGCTATGAAGTAGTCCGAAACCTACACAAACACTTTAAACAATGGTGCTTCAAAGACATTTAGTTTTATTTTTTTATCCCTTGCAGTAACAATGAAATCTGATGTTTGCCTTCAGATATTTATCTTTCAGGTTCATCTCACTTGTCTGCGGAAAGAGAAAGTTTTAATTTTATCCTTTCACCATATTTTGCTCCTATAAATCCTGCGATTACAACAGCAATGATTGAAAGACAGAACCAAGCTATCAGGTCGAGGAACAGGCCAAGCCAGCTGAATCCGAAAATCAATGAAAATGAGGGTGGCAGACTTCCAACAGGTATCTCTGCCCGATAAAAGTCAAAGTAAAGGAAGGGATATCCAAAGTAGTAATAAGGGCCTGTGGAATTCACAGCGGATCCTTGTATGCCGCCGGAAATCAGGGTTGCAAGGAACGAGGTTATTAGAGGGATGACATAAAATTGAAATTGCTTTCTAACTGCTTTTCTAACTATGACAAAAAAGAAAAAAGGAACAAGAAACCACAGGACAATAAAGGTGACTGCCAAACCACTAAAACCAGCATTGAAAAGTCTGCTTGAGTAGAAAGTATAAGTCAATCCAAAAGCTAATGTTACAATTATTCCAAAAACATAGAAAAGCTGAAAAAATGAGTTTC
>JAJZLW010000058.1 GCA_021850505.1 Thermoplasmata archaeon | reverse complement strand
AAAGAATTCCATCATAGGATATCTCAAGAGGGAAGGTTTATTTGAAACACTTCCGGAAACTGATAATAATTTCTCAGTGAAAAGAAGAAAGGCCATGAAGGAGATCAGATTCAACAACCAGAAGGATCTGATCATGAAAACAATGATCGAAAGGCTTGAATTCTTCGAGAAACAGGGCGTCTCTTTGGAAGTAGAGATAAAGAGATCAGCAAAGGAATCTGAGGATGTGAAACTCCTCATGTCAATACCGGGAATCGATTACTATCTTGCATCTCGAATGCTTATGCGTGTTTGCGGAAAGGGCAGAGAATGGATAATTCGCCCCGGTCTTTAGGATATGTTCATAAATGAGGTGGTATTAGGAATGTAACAACGGAAGGCTGACCTGAGAATTTACATGCGTGTGTTTTCCCGGTCTCTCTGAGTATTCCTGTCTATCTTTTTTTCCCAGTATTCCCAGTTAGTCTTCGGCATCCTGAAACACTGAGGGCATCTGTGCCAGAAGCATCCGTTCAGAAAAATGGCGTATTTTCCGATAATTATATCCGGGCTTCCCAGTATTTTTGGATGCGTTTTATGCCTTATTTTTCGCCTGATAAGCTCTCTATGGATCAGCAACTCAGGCATAGTGCCGCTACTCCTTATCATGGACATATTGTAGCTTCGTTGTTCTTTAGTATGGTTGTCCACATGAAAGCCAATGGTATTGCGGTTAATAATTTTTTTATGCTCAAATATATGCATCAGTTATAATAGAACAATTCAGTTCTCTTTGTTTTTGACGAAATTCTTCCGTTAACACCGTAGTTAGTGTACTCCTTTCTTAAGTTAGGTCTTCCAAATACCTTCAGGACAAATTCATCCTCATTGATGTTTAGGAGATATTTGCCCTTAATTCTGTCCAATAACTCTTTCATTTCAATGTAATCCTGGTCAATGAGCTCGTATTTGTATAGACCCTTAATATTGTGATAAGGCGGATCAAGGTAAAAGAATGAATTCTCGGAGTCATATCTTTTTATGAGATCCCTGAAATCAAGCCTTTCGATTGTCCATGATTTTATTTGATCATAGCAGGTATCAATGGCCTCTTTCATTCTAGTAATAGTGGTACTCTTGTTTCTCATTGAGGAATAAGAATAACAGCTGCCCATCCCATTGAAGGAAAGCATATTCCTGTAAAAAAATCTGAATACATTCTCCGTCCTGTCCTCGGTTTTCTCCTTATAGCGTGTAAATAACTCCCTGGAATTAAGGGCGTAATTCAGCCGCTCAAGAACAGCATCCTTATTTTTCCTTATCTCCTCGAAGAAATCCACAACATCGGCATTAAGATCATTATATATCTTGACCTTTGCTTCGCTATTCAGCAATATTTTGCCGGAGCCTCCAAACACATCAATAATGGTTTTCTTCCCTGAATTCCTGAATATCTCAAGGATATCATTCAGCATGTAGAACTTTCCGCCCGGATACTGTATTATTGATTTCACTCTATGTTAATTCTTACTGATAAAAAATGACTGATTTCTGCATATTTGTATGCGTCTGCAAACAGTTATATTTCCTTAATTGATAAAATGTTATGGACACATCGCTAAGGGTTGACATGAAGACTCTCCTTCTCCTCAAGGAAATAAAGGCAAGAATGGAAAGGGATCACGTTAGACCTCTATCCTATGATTATGTCCTGAACCAGATAATTGAAAAAGCTGAGAGAAAAATTGTAATCGTGAATTAAAATTATTATTTACCGGCAATGGATGAAAGCCTGAGTTTCATTTCTTCGAGCTTGTCTGCCAATCCCACGTCTTCCCCAACAATATCCTGCATACTGTCCACATCCTCAAGCATTTTCCCTACCTGATCAACAGCCTTCTCGTATCGTTTTCCTTTTCCTACGCTTGTTAGCTTCTTAATGGTGTCCTCAAGCCTGGACAATTTTTCTTCATATTCTCCCTTGAGTTGTGCCATCAATGCATCCTTCTGACTCTCAATCCTTCTTGCTATATCTGGATCAGATGCTGCTCCCCGGGAAAATAGTTCTTTGAGGTCTCCCATCTCTGATATCATCTTGTTCAGGGTTCTTGTGGAATAATCCATTTCGATGAATTTAAGGTCCTCAGGCTCAAGGGAGGCAAGCGTGGCATCATCTATGCTCAGTGATGGATATTTTGTCTTTATTTCCTTTACTATGTTTGCCCAGTTGGCCTTAAGATGATCAAAGGTTTCCTTTCTTGCAATTTGAAATTCTTTTTCCAGGTTCCGGAAAAAAGAATCAAGCAATGGAAGATTTTTCTGTGAAAGAACGTATTTGTCCTGAACCTTAAAACTGGAGAGATTCTGTAGTTCGCGGTAGAATTGAACCTTCATCTTTCCGAAACGAGATCTCTGTTCCCGGTCCAGCATACTTACCGCCTGCATAACCCTGTCATCTATGTTCCTGACGGCCTTCTGTGAACCTTTCATCGTCAATTCAACAATGTAGAATTCTTTCAATGGATCTGAGCTCTTCCTTGGTGCAGTTCCTGATCCAAGCTTCTGCTGCATCTGCTCAAGCTGTTTTTTAACCTCATCTATTCCCTTTTTTTGTGAAATTTGGGAATTTGCCACATTTTCTTTGCTCATTTCCATTTCAGTACTTTCCATGATCACACCTCCACAAGGAAGTTTCCTTCCAGTTTATCAACATGCTGCACCCTGAGGTATTTCTCAAGGATTGCATTGTTTTCCTGAATCAAAATACATCTCATATCTATCTGAGATGCTTTTCTTGCAGCTGCTTCATCCACTGCATCGACACCGTCAGATACAAGCATAACCTGTTCATCTGAGTATTGCATCGCATCCTCAAGGACATTGGTTATGTTTGTTCCGCCATCTGCCCTTATTGACGTTGCAGCTTTCAGAATCTCGAAGTTATCGGTTATCTCCTTGTGGACCTCAGTGTCAAAGAGCTTAAGTTTCAGTGAACCGCCCATGGCTTTGAGTTGCTTGGCAAGAGCAAATGCACATCCTCCTGCAAATGCCACTCTTTCTATGTATTCCCCGTTAAATGGCATACTTCCACCCATGCTGCCTGACTTGTCAAGATACACAACAACGTTTTTGATACCGCTATATCTCTGCTTTACCTGGGCAGTCCGTGTTGCAATTTTGTATGACATTAAGTCATCATCAAGGTATTCCGATGGTTGTAGATCCACGATTTCGCTGAAGGATCTCATGACCTTTGTGCCTATGGGAATACCTCTCCTTGGGGATGGTGCAGTCAGGTTCTTCCCCATTGGAAGCGATACCATCTTTCGGAAGATCTTCATCATGTTGATTGCGATCCTGTTTGCAAGGAGTTCTCTTACCTGGTCAAAGTCATATCTTTCAAGGGGAATGCCCATATGACTGAATCCTGCCATTGCATCTGCCATGTCCTCTGTTTTGGCAGCCTGTTTACCAAGCGCTGCAACCAACCCGTTAATGATATTCTGACTTTGCTGTTGCGGCATCTGGTTCATCTGCTGGAAGAATCCCTGCATGGAATTCTGCCCCTGATTTCCCTGACTGCCTCCCTGCTGGTTGTTGCCTGAGTTTCCCTGCTGATTATTGGGCATTTGCGGCTGGCTGTTCTGAATTCCCTGAAGGATCCCGTCGAGGAAGTTGGTTGTAGCCATCTTTGCAAGTATGGGATTTCCATGAACCTTCTCATTCATTCTCTTATATTCCTCGGATTCGTAATATCCCCTTAAAACCGCTTCCCATGATGTCTTGCTGTTCGGATTGAATACCAGGGATGGCCAGTGTTTCACATTCATCAGATGGGAATCGATGGCCATGTTGTGATCGATAACCACATTCTTAGCTTCGAAGCTCTTCATGATATCATACGTTCCGGATCTGAGGGAAAGAGAGGAGTAGTCAGAAAGGAATACGTGTTTCTTGTTTTGATTCGAGTTCATGCATTCACCTTCTTGAACTGTCCAAGGTTTGCCTGCAGGGCTTCAATTTTCTTAACAAAGTCTCCTGCCTGGTTTGTCAGTTCAACTATCTCATCCGCATAAAGCGATACAACAGATTCCTTTGCAGCTGCTGCCTGAATCTGTGCCATAGCCTCAATACCTGCATTCTTTGCATCTCCAAGGTTACCTCCCTGAGCATGCTCAAAGGCCTTCTCAAGTTTCTCCTGTGCCATTCTCAGCTCAGCAGGATAAAGAGAATCAAGGGCTTTGGAATAGTTAGTTAAGGCATCCTCGTTGTTTGTAAGAATGTATTTGCTCATTGATATGGCACTCTTTTTGACCGGACTATTGAAGATATAGGAATGAGCGGCTACAAGCATTGGAAGGTAATTTGGACCCATTGCAGTTCTGTCCGATATGAAGATGCCATGCTGCCTCATTACTGAAACCATTGAGCTGATTGTTTTTGCTATCCCATCTGCATTGGTAACCAGATGGTTACGTATTGCTCCGTTTAGTGCGTCAATATCGCCCAGAGTGATGGGACTCATTGATTTTACGCCATTTATATTGGCAATTATCCCAGCCTCAATTCCTGAGGGGTCTACAGGCTTAACAAAGTGCTTTATCAATATCCTATCGAAGAACGCCTGTAGTTCCTCGCTCTCCGGAAGTTCATTGCTTGCAGAAAACATCGAATAGAGGGGCACATTGAACATTCTGCCATCGATGTCCACAAAGGACCTCTCATTCATTATGTTAAGAAGAGTGTTCAAGGTCTCGGAAGAGGCTTTGAAAACCTCATCAATGAAGGATATATTCGCAGTCGGCATTCTTCCCGCTACCATCCTGGTGAACTTTCCATTCCTGTATTCTATAGGATCTATTGGACCTATTATCTCATCAGGAATTGTATACTTAGACATCAGGTAATAATAGTATTTTCCTGAGACCGCATCAGATAGCCTTCTAAATAGTGCGGATTTTGCAGTTCCGGGCTCTCCTATAAAACATGCATGTCCCTTCACTGAAAGTGCTATGACAGCAAGTCTCGCTTCCTCTTCTCTGCCGATAAATGCCTCCGACAGATTCTCTATCAGTTTCAGTGCCATCTCTTTGGGGCTTTCATTTCCTTGTATTCCCTTGGGAATACTTTCCGGTGCTCTCATCTGTGTGGTATTCATAATATCACTACTAACAGATACCTACCACATATATTAATATTTGTTACTATAGTAACAATTAATAAATGATTTAATTGCTGGAGTTTAAAATTACGGTTTTGATACAAATTATATAGCATTTAAAATATGAAGAATGTGTGTTACCTGATTATAATATATGCTATACCCAACACATATTGACGAAAAATAAGGGTTATAAAATATGTTACTGTAGTAACAAGAACAAAGATAAAGTAAAAACCAAAGTTAAAGTTGTCAACGTCCTGGCTATTTTCTTATTTCTTCATATCGTCTCCTTATAAGATCCATAACAAGCTCGGCATGGCTTCGGTATGCAAATTCCGGCTGTGCCTCTATAATCTTATCGAGCATCTTTAATGCTTCAAT
>JAJZLW010000143.1 GCA_021850505.1 Thermoplasmata archaeon | reverse complement strand
ACCCGGAATAGACAAGCTTCTTCAGGATACTGGGAGCAGCATATTCCGGCCTCTTTGTCTCCTCAAACATGTATTCGGATATATGGAGCATTGTATCAAGTCCCACGAGATCGGAAAGCTCGAAGGGTCCCATCGGAAACCCAAAAGCGAGCTTTGACATTTTATCTATCTCCTGAATCCCAGCGACCCCATTTTCGAACATCCTGAAAGCTTCCATCAGCCAGCTGTCTATATACCGAGTGGTAAAGAATCCCGGCCCGTCGTTTACTGTTACAGGTAATTTTTCCATCTTAATCGACATCTTTGTCACGCTTTCCAGTACATATTCAGATGTTTCAGGTCCTCTCACTATTTCGATCAGTTTCATCAGCTGAGGTGGATTGAACCAGTGCATTCCGATAAACTTTTCACCCCTTTTTGTGTATGATGCAAGTTTGCTTATCATTATACCAGACGTGTTAGAGGCAATTATTCCATCAGGCTTCAGAACCCTGTCAAGCTTCTGGAAAAGTTCACCCTTTAATTTCTCATCTTCTGTTATTGCTTCAATTACAATATCGCAGCTCTTGAGATCTTCTAAGTTTGTAGACGTTTTTATCCTTCCAAGGGTTGAAGAAGCATCAGATTCCGTCATCTTCCCTGACTTCACGGCTCTTTCAAGACCATATCTGCCTTCTTTTATCATCCTCATTCCATTGTCGAGAAATTCCCGTGCAATATCATGCATTATTACGTCATAGCCAAATTTTGCCGCCGTCTGAGCAATCCCATGACCCATCACTCCAGAACCTATTACACCGACCAGACTAAATTTCTTATCTTCCATGCAACTTTATTGGCTGCACATTCAAAAAGTTTCACTGCTGCAATTTGACTTAACAAATAAGGAATCAAAAATCAAAACCAGAGCCATGAGTAACAAAAGAATAATTAAAAAGTACTTTTTGGTCGTTAAATAGGTCAAGATAGGCGCAATTAGGAATGCAATTGATCCAACTCCGGCTATACAGAGAAGAATTTTGACGCATCTTTTAAGTTTTTGGATAACGTTATTTCGAGATTATAAATATAACTGCCTGGTAACATCCGTAAGGACAATGATATTAAGATTTCTAATAGATAGATCACTATGTCACATAGAAAAATGGATGATATGATAATTAAAGCCAAGAAGGTCTAATAAAATATAGGTAGATTTCTCAAAAACCTTTTTTCGACAAGACAAGCGGAAAGAATCCTCGAATCACGATCGAGACGCTGTGTAGACTGCCCAGAATCGGTATCGCATTAGAAATGCTAAGAAATTTTTTGAATTGACTGTAAAAGCATCAATCATGGTCGCGAAAAAAATCAAGGAATAGGAGAAAAGGGCGCAGATCTCTCACAACTCATTGAAATTACATTTAATGAGGTCTTGAACCAAGGAAGAAACTATATAAATTCCCATATATCGTGCGTGTAAGGAAGAATGTGCTTTACAGTAATTGTGTTTTCATGTTTCCTTGCAATGTTGTATATGATTGAATAGTATTCATAAATGCTGCCTGTCGGGAGGAAGACTGTAACCTCGTATTTGTTGTTTTGAGGCTTAATGAAGAATCTTACCCTCATGATGTGCTGCTCATTCGATTTGTCCCTGACATCCTTTAAGTACTGGTTAAAGAGCGTCATTGAATAAATGCCGCGCTCCTCGGAAATGGGATAGATCCCTGCAATTTTTTCCTGAAGAGGATGATCACAATATAAAATCGATGAGAAACCACCTTCCTTTGTCAGATTGTTTGAGACCTCAAGTATACTTTCAGAATCTAGGGAACGAAGAGGCGAATCCTCTCCATTCATTGGTATGATGTAAGTTATCAAAGACACTGGGTATTCCTGATTGATAAGATCCATGACATGTAATATTCCTTGACTTGGACCAAGCCACTCAACCCTGGCGTTTTCTGTATCCATCGTGTATTCGGCAAGAAGATTAGATACATCTTCTAGATGACTACTGTGAAACCTCGCATAAACGTTCATGTAACCAGAACTCATATCAGATCTATTAACGATGAATGAGGGTATATTCATCAGTTTGTTGATAACTGCAAGATCCTTTACATTATTTATTCTGCTTTCAATAATGAATGAATCCTCAACCTCAATGGCATTGAACCTCTTTAAAAGAATGCCAATTTTTGAATTGACAATATTTTTTGAGAAATAAGTCGCCATCCAGACTTCATCATTTTTTGGGAAGATGAAAACGGGCATCTTTACCTTAAGATCCAATAGTGCGTTAAAAAGTTCAGTGTTTTGGCGCAATTTCAAGATGAGGCGCATATCGAGCTTCTTATCCACATCCTTTACTAGCATAGATTCGAAATGGATTATTGTATATATGGCTTTTCGATAAATCTCCGTTGAAGTGTGATCTCTAACGTCGATTAAATTAAACCAACAAGTACAAGGAATAATTAAATGTAGGCAGTGAAACCAATGTCTGTAGATAAAAAGGGAAGGAATCTTGCAAATATAATATCTGCCCGTGCACTGTTAAGCTTCAGCTATGGTTTCCTTAACGTTTTACTCAGTCTATACCTTAATCATCTTGGCTACTCCCTGATTGAGATAGGAGTGATTCTTGGAAGTGCAATAATCATCAGTGCACTGCTCACATTCCTGCTTGCCATGCTGGCTGACCATTATGGGAGAAAGCTAGTTCTGGCAGGACTTTTTCTCATGTTTTCTCTTTCATCCCTCCTTTTTCTCAGTTCAAAAGACATTTTTGTGCTCATGCTTCTTAGTGGAATCGGTGGATTCACTGGATCAGGCGGCGGTCCAATAGGTTCCGGAGGGCCTTTTGGTGCAGTGCAGACAGCACTTGTTACAGAGTTCACAGAGAGAAAGAATTTTTCCAAAGTCCTGTCTCTGGCATCCGCCATTGGAATAATGGCAGCCAGCGCAGGGTCTTTTCTCATCGACTTAGTTGAATCCCAAAGGATAAACGTCTACAATCTCTTTTATCTTGCAGGGATACTGGGTATTCTTGGGCTAGTAATCTCAGTGTTCCTCAAAGACAATGGCATTAGAAGCAAACACATACTTCCTGATCTTTCCTGGAAGAAAATATTGAGATTGTCACTTCCGACCGTCCCAAGCGGGATAGGCACGGGCTTTATATCACCAATATTTTCACTATGGTTTCATCTGAGATATGGGATATCATCTGGTGAAATAGGGATAATATTTGGCCTTTCAAACATATTTGTTCTGATAGTAATGGTTGTACTGCCCAGAATTTTACGACCTGAAGCAGAACTAACTTCTATTATATGGACTAGAATTATCTCATCTGTTTCACTCATCGCACTTGCACTTAGTCCTTTTCTGATCTTTGCATCAGTTTTTTACGTCCTAAGGCAGGGTATGCAGATGGGAGCTGTCCCGGTGAGGCAGTCATTCGCGATGGGGATAGTGGATGAATCAGAAAGGGCTACAACGTCAGGCGCTACATCAATGGCGAGATCCGGTTTTTCTGCTGCTTCACCCCCTGCAGCTGGAAGCCTGCTGGCTATTAACATTGTATATCCGCCGCTTATTGGTGGAATCATAACAATATTTGACCCGTTACTTTATTATTATCTATTCAGAAAAAATTTCTCAGCGAAGAAATAAATATTGCTGTAATCAAATCCATGGTAAACGTTTAGTACGAAAGGAAGTAGACTTCTTCAATCTCAACTCTCATTTATGCAAAAAAAATTAATAGATTGTAGAGCTATCAATTCGACAATGGAATCCCTTTCAGACCTCTGTACAGAAATTTTGAACTGCAAGGCCTGCGATCTTTCTTATTCAAGGAAGAAAGCAGTCTGCGGAACTGGCGTTTCTGGTGCCAGGATCATGGTAATCGGTGAAGCTCCAGGTTCGAAGGAGGATGCCGTCGGGTTGCCGTTTGTAGGGAGAAGTGGAGCGCTTCTTGATAAGGCGCTTCGTGCAGCAGGGCTGCAGCGCTCAGATCTTTATGTTACGAATTCTGTCAGATGCAAACCCCCTGTTGGAAAGTCACCTAAGATCGAGCACATAAGATCCTGCTCTAATTTCCTGAAACGTGAGATCGCTGCAGTTTCACCAGCGATAATAGTGCCAATGGGCAATTCCGCTCTGATTGCTGTTGCTGGAATACTTGGGTTCAGCACAGGAAAAATAACCGAGATGTCCGGTCGCATGCTTAAGTTCAGAGACTACCTGATCATACCGCAGTTCCATCCCGCTGCAATACTAAGAAATCCAAAAAGAATGGCAGAATTTCAGGAGACATTCATCCTGATATCTGATGCCTCAAAGGATATAGCTGATCACGAAATCCCATGGCTCACAAAGAAATACAGGATTGAGGAGATAGAGGATCAAAGCTGAAAGAGCTGGTAATTTGGTGGCTCAATCATTATCTTGATGTCATGTGGATGGCTCTCTTTCAGGCCATTGGCAGTTATCCTGACAAATTTTGTCTCTTTATGAAGTGCATTAATGTCTGCAGCACCGACGTATCCCATTCCAGACTTCAGACCGCCCATAAGCTGGAAAAGCACCTCTTCCACCTTTCCACTGAACGGGACTGCCGCCTCTACCCCTTCAGCAACAAATTTACTTGAACCAAGCTTTGCATATCTATCTGAGAGACCAGACTGGATCGCTCCCAGCGAACCCATTCCCCTGTAAGACTTGTATTTTCTTCCGTTAAGTATCATTTCCATTCCAGGGCTCTCTTCTGTCCCAGCAAGAAGTGAACCCACCATTACAGAATCCGCACCTGCAGCTATCGCTTTTACTATGTCTCCTGAAAACCTTATTCCGCCGTCCCCAATCACAGGAACTTTATGCTTATAAGCAACCTCGGCCACGTCAGATATCGCTGTTATCTGCGGCACCCCGACCCCGGCTATAATTCTTGTCGTACAAATGGAACCTGGCCCGATTCCAACCCTTAAACCATCAACCCCCAAAGCAATGAGATCCTCGGCAGCCTTAGCAGTTGCGATATTTCCAGCAACAAGATCAACCGACACCGCCTTCCTCATCTTCTTGATGGAATTCATAACGTTCTCGTTATGGCAGTGGGCAGTGTCAATAACAATTACATCAGCACCTCCTGCCTGCAATGTTACAGCCCTATCAACGTCAAATGGGCCAACGGCAGCACCTACCATTAATTTTCCCTCCTCATCTCTTGTTGCATCAGGGAATTTCGTTCGAGTCGTGATATCCTTGGCAGTGATCATTCCAACAACCCTGCCCTTGCCATCAACAAGCGGAAGCTTCTCGATCCTGTTTTTATACAATATCTCCTGGGCTTCCTCCATTGATATATTCTCTCTAGCTGAAATCACCTTCTTGGTCATTATCTCCTCAACGGTCTTCTTGGAAATATTTACAAGGGTCAGGTCTCTTTTAGTGACAATTCCAACAAGTTTGTCCGATGCAACAACCGGCAGACCCGCAATGTGTTTTTCATTCATTATACTGATTGCTTCGCTTACCTTTGTATCGGGGTCAACAGTCAGTATGTTCCTTATCTTCATGGACTCCTCCCTCTTCACCGCAGTAATCATGTTGA
>JAJZLW010000023.1 GCA_021850505.1 Thermoplasmata archaeon | reverse complement strand
TAGGCTGAAATCATCACAGTGGCATCTCACAATTTAAGAAGAGTATTACTTTTTTGCGATGCGAAGCTTATTGTACCATCCGTTTATTGATTGCAATGAGCAAAAATATTGAATTTGACAGGGATGAGTATGAAATCATTCAGCAAGCAACTGAGATTATAAAAAGACATTACAGAAAACACTGGCATTCTGTTGGGTGCGCTCTTCGTACTTCAGATGGCAGCATTTACACATCATTCAATATTGACGCAACCGTTGGGAGGATTGCGGTTTGTGCTGAGCCAATAGCAATTGCCCAGGCTCTAAAAGACGGGAAAAACAGATTTGACACCATCGTTGCGGTAAGACACCCTGATCCGGAAAAGGGCCATGATAAGTATGAAATAATCCCTCCATGTGGAATGTGCCGCGAGATCTCAACGGATTACGACATGGATATAGGGGTATTGATAGAGACGGAGGGAAAAACACAGAAGATGAAAATGAGGGATCTTCTCCCATACAAATACACCAGGTGATCCAAATTATCTACAGTTAAATTTTTTACCTATTCTCAAATCACTCGCGAGTTGGGGTTGTGGGGTAGCTTGGTATCCTACGGGCTTTGGGAGCCTGAGACCCCGGTCCAAATCCGGGCAACCCCATGCACTTGTTAATCTTTTATCAAATAAAGAGCAGAATTAGCCGGCAGTTATGTATATTCAAAGGCAGCTAATTACAATCAAAATGCAAAGCATTCAACATACCCGTCTGTTATAATCGAACAGGCAAGTAATAATTTGAAATAATGGAAACATTTAACCACAGCCATATTAATTTAGGGAGGATAAAATGCTAAGCGGATCTGCCGAACGAAAGAGAGTTAGATCTCTTGGCGAACATCTGACTCCTTCCAGTGTATTCACCGAATTCATACTGCCGAAAATCGAAGGCAGGATATATGAATACATTTGGATCGACCTGTTTGCAGGCGAAGGAAATCTCATACTTCCCATTCTTGAAAGAATACCTGTTGGTGAAAGGGCTGAATTCTTCAGCCGCCACATCTATCTTTTTGATATTCAGGAAAAAATGGTTAAAAAAAGCATAGAAAATGCTGTTTATTACGGGGTTCCAGAAAGATTAGCTGAAAGTAACATAACGGTTCAGGACACGCTTGATGAGTACCCGTATTTCCTGAAAAAGAAGACCAATTCGATCTTTCACGTGACAAACCCGCCATACCTGTATATTGGTTACATAGCAAAGAACAATGGAACTGATTGCAAGATTAAATATTTTTCAGGGGAAAACAGAGGCCTTCAGGACCTCTACCAGATCGCGCTGATGAATGATCTGCGGAATCATATGAATCAGATGATTTACATTATACCATCAAACTTCATTTTCGGTCACTCAGTCTCAAGAATGATCCGGCAGGCTTTTCTTTCCAAATACGATATAAAAAACGCTGTTATATTCGAGAAAAAAATATTTGATAAAACAGGAACGAACGTGGCAGCTTTCTTATTTGAGAGATCCGAACAGGAAAAAGAAGCGATGAAATTTACCGCTTTAAAGATAAATTCGACAATCCAGAAAAAGGCCTATGTCCTAAAAAAGTACAATGATTACCGCGCCGGGTCTTATTTCGATGAGTATGTCCAAAAAAACAGGAAAAAGTTGCTGAACATCCGCTATTATTTAAAAAAAGAGGAGATAGATCAAAACACAGGTGAAATCGAGGTCACTCTCCTGGATTCCAAAGAATATAATGGGGAGAAATACACCAAGAGAAAATTTTCAATAAATGAAAGTCTTTATTCAAAGATCAAATCAAACCCCATATTTTTGAGAACAGTTGATACCGGAAGCGAGAAGGGCAGGGCGGGCCTATATAGCATTCCAGATTATTTTGACACAGATGGAATTTACGTTGATGGAAACACATACCGCACCAATCCAATCCAGGTGTTTATTGAACCAAGGCTTTCAGAGAACAAGTTATCCAAAGTAACTCAAAGGTTTAACCGCACCTTGAATCGGTTAAGAGAAGAGACTGACAGTGAATTCATGACGACATACAAATATACTTATAACTGCAAATACACGAGGAAATATCTCGGTCTGACACAGGCGAGGGCCATAATGGAAACATTGGCTCCTTAATTGCACACCGTTTTAAGATATGAAAGGGAATAAACAGGATGCGCATTTTTAGCCTTCGATCATATAAATTACTTTATTTTAGACTGAGTAGCTCATAAGTAATTCACAAACTACTTATGCGGTACATAGCTTGATTAAAAGATCGATATGACACTTAAATTAAAGGACAAGGTTGTCGTGATAACCGGCGCAGGATCGGGCATTGGAAGAGCAATGGCTGAACTTTTCTCCTCTGAAGGCGCTGAGGTATTCGTCGTTGATGTAATCAAGGAACGCGTAAATGAAACGGTTTCCGTAATCAATTCAAAAGACGGCAAATCGACCGGGATGGTACTTGATCTTTCAATAAGGAAAAATGTCGAACAGATGATCGATGAAGCCTACTCAAAGAACGGAAGAATAGACATACTGCGTAATAACGCTGGCATAATGGATGGTGCAAACCCGGTTGCCGACACAGACGACCAGCTTTGGGAAAGGGTACTGAACATCAACCTGAATGCACCCTTCTGGGCAACAAGAAAGGCTCTGCCATACATGATAGATAAGGGCGGCGGCACAATCGTGAACACATCTTCCGTTGCAGGTTTTTTTGGCGGAAGGGCAGGGGCTGCATACACCGCTTCAAAGCATGCATTGATTGGACTTACGAGAAGTACAGCTGCTACATATGGACAGAAGGGAATTAAGTGCAATGCAATGGCTCTGGGTGCAATCGAAACTGCAATAGGAATAGGGCAGAAGGAACCAAACAAACTTGGCTTTGAGGTAATGAATAAGGTCATGGGCGCTATACCTAGGATTGGCAAACCAATTGAAATAGCAAAGGTAGCTCTCTTCCTTGCATCAGATGATTCTTCTTACCTCAATGGATCCGTAATCATCGCCGATAATGGCTGGACTAATTATTGAACCACTAATAAAACAAAAAAACTTGACCAACTCACTAAGTTATTTCATATAATCCACTCATATTGATTATAATTTAAATAAGACTGGGATTCTAGCAATTATAACCAGCCTGGAAAAATAAGCAATGAGGACGCCTATAGCTCCTCAGCTACTTTCCTGAAGGTTGATCGGATAAAGGCCAGATTTGTTTGCGTTAAACGCATAATTTTGGTTGAAAGGTTCAGTAATGTCCACACATATTATTTTGAAAGTCTTGCTCTCAGCGGTTTTTTATCGATCTTACCTGTTCCGGTTTTCTCGAACTGATCTACAACGATGAAATCATCAGGGATCCAGAACTTGGCGATTCTTCCGCTTTCCACATATTTCATGAGATGATTCCTCATTGCATCCTTATCTACTGCCTTTAAACCGCTTACGAATGCGACCGGCCTTTCACCCCATTTCTCATCTTTCCTGCCTACAACCGCAACTTCTCCAATCCCTGGGAATGTGCTGATTGCGTCCTCGAGAATGATGGTTGGTATGAACTCTCCACCAGATTTTACCGCATCCTTTTCCCTGTCAACTATGCTTATGTATCCGAATGAATCAACAACTGCTAGGTCACCGGTGTTCAGCCAGTCATTTTTCCAGAGCTTAACGGTGGCTTCAGGATCGTTTATGTACTCCTCAGTTAACCATGGTGCCCTTACGACAATTTCTCCTATAGATTTGGAATCCCAGGGTACTTCTTTGAATTCTTTGTCTACCACTCGAAGATCTACAAGTGGTGCAGGAATTCCTGCCTTTATCCTGAAGTCCATTTTCTCCGTTGACGACATCTTATTAACATCCCTGTTGAAATTACTTATTGTAAGAATAGGTGCAGTTTCAGACATACCGTAACCACAGACGGTATCGATTCCAAGCTGGCTTGCTTTCTCAGCGAGGCCCCTTGGCAATGCCCCACCTCCGACGATAATTCTTAAATGCAGATTTTTCAACTTTTCGGTGTTTTTAGGATTTGATATGAGCATGTAAAGAATCGATGGAACCATCAGGCTAACAGTTACTTTTTCCTTTTCCATTATGTCAGGTAATCTCTCGAAGTCATATCTCCCGGGCAGGACGTATTTCATCCCCCTCATTACGCATCCGTACGGCACACCCCACGCATGGACATGAAACATCGGGACGAGTGGCATTACAACATCATTTCCCTTAAAATCAAGAGGTTCTGACGAAAGCGCTATACCTGAAGCCAACGCATGCAGAACAATCTGCCTGTGAGTGAAGATTACGCCTTTCGGGAGCCCCGTGGTTCCAGATGTATAGAACGTTGTGGCTGGCATATCTTCGTTGAGATCAGGAAGGGACACACCTAGATCTTCCTTGATAATTTCACTGAATGGCATTGAACCAGGAAGCATCCTAGACGGCTTTTCAAGATCCGAAGTTATTATCCATTTTTCTACGAAATCAAAAAGTGGTAAACTCTTCTCTATTAAAGGAACAAATTCGTCCCTGATCATAACGAACCTGTCATTGGCATGTTTCATTGTATAAAAGATAAGTTCCGGCGAATACCGTATGTTTACAGTATGGATGACACCACCCGCAATTGGTACCGCGAAATAGGCAAGCATATACGACATCGAATCCACATCCAGCACGGCGACCCTGTCTCCGGGTTTCAGGCCCTGCTTAACAAGTCCTTTAGCCATTAAAAAAACTGACTCATAGAATTCCTTGTACGATTTTGCCTGTTCTCCCTTATAAGAGATAACCTGTTTAGGGTTATTCCTCACAGAAGAAATCAGCAGTTTCTCGATCGTAAGTTCATAATCATGTTGATACATACATGATTAGTGACATACAATATATAAAAATAACATCTACAAATCACAAAAACGATGGCAGAGGATTCAACTTCAGGTCCGGATTCAGGCATTAACGCCCCAGATAACATCAAAAGGTGCAGCTGGGCGAAAAGTTTGCCGCTGCGTAAATACCATGACCTTGAGTGGGGCAGGCCTGCAAGCAAGGACAGTTTCCTTTTTGAAATTCTTATCCTTGAAACGCTTCAGGCCGGAATAAGCTGGACCATAGTGCTTTCAAAAAGAGAGAACTATAGAAAAGCTCTTTGCAACTTTGATTTCAACAGAATATCGTCATTCGACGGTTCATCGATCGGGGATCTCATGAAAAGCCCTGGCCTGATAAGGAATATCAGGAAAACACAGTCGATAGTAAATAATGCAAAATCTTTCAAAAAAATCGTATCAGAATGGGGCTCATTCCTTGAATATCTCAAACAGTTTAAGCCGAAACTGTGCATTGTGCCTGAAGAAGACTCCAAGGTTCCATGTGAATCACCGGAGTCCAGGAAATTAAGCGCTGATTTGAAGTCACGCGGATTCACATTTGTTGGACCAAAGATATGCTATTCATACATGCAGGCTGTTGGTATCATCAACGATCACGTAAAAGGTTGCTTTATTGGTGAGATGATCAGATCTGATCCCATCCTGCAAAATAAAAATTCCACTGAATCAAAATATTATTAAAACCTATGAAACTTAAAGGTTATGAGCGAATGGTTTGAAAATGGCGAAAAGTGGTTCCCTTCGATGTGGGGATCTTCTGACCA
>JAJZLW010000086.1 GCA_021850505.1 Thermoplasmata archaeon | reverse complement strand
AAGATGAAGAAAGGCGAAGTTGAAAACATGAAAAAGAAACTGGAGGCTACAGCATGACAGATGAATGGATCCCGAGAACTGAACTTGGAAAAAGGGTTGCCAGCGGTGAGATAAAAACATTATCCGAGGCCCTGAACACAAAGCTTCCATTGAAGGAATACCAGATCGTCGATTTTCTCATGCCCACACTTAAGGACGAGGTCCTGAACATGATGAGGGCTCAGAGAATGACCGACTCCGGTCGAAGGATGAGTTATTCCATCACAGCCGTGGTCGGAAATGAGGATGGCTATGTCGGCGTCGGTATGGGGAAGGCAAAGGAGGCTGCTCCTGCCATCAGGAAGGCAGTGAATAATGCAAAGCTGAATATCATTGAGCTAAAGAGAGGCTGCGGCTCCTGGGAATGCGGTTGCGGCCGTCCGCACACCGTTCCCTTCATGATCCATGGGAAATCAGGTTCCGTCGAGGTTACAATAAAACCTGCACCAAGGGGCGTCGGAAGGGCAGTGGGCGACATTGCAAAGATTATACTCAGGATGTCAGGAATAGAGGATGCCTGGGGCTTTGCGACCGGCCATACAAAAACTACGGTGAATTATGCTCTGGCCACTTTCAACGCAATGAAAGAGACCGCCAAGCTGAGGATAAATGATCAGATTAAGCTGAGTACTCCCATCTATGTTGGAGGTGTTGCTGTTGCTGGCAGTAATCAGGATTAGGGGGAGAACAGGAATACGGAGGCCGATGGAGGACACGCTCATCAAATTGAGGCTCACGAGGATAAACCACATGGTGCTGCTGCCTGAAGATAATGTTTACAGGGGTATGCTGCAGAGAGCAAAGGATTATGTGACATGGGGTGAAGTCACCAGGGATGTCCTTGTCGAAGCTCTCAGGGAGAGGGCACTCCTGCGTGGCAGAAAGAAACCAAGCGAAGAGGATCTTAAGGACAAGCTGGGTGTTTCATCGTTTGAGGATATGGCTGATGAGATGCTTAAGGGGAGACTGCTATCATCATTTGACGCTGTTGTTCCGGTTCTTAGACTGCACCCGCCTAGGGGCGGCTACGAATTCATAAGGAAGCAGTACCATAATGGCGGAAGCACGGGATACCGCGGGGATGAAATCAATTTGCTCATTAGAAAGATGCTTAAACCGGGGGTTGATCTTAATGGTAAGAAAGAGAACTAAGAAACTCAGAGGTGGACATTACGGACGTGGAATGAAGGCTGGTCGTGGTAAAGGCAAGAAAGGGGGCAATGGAATGGCTGGTCTTGGTAAACACCACTGGATATGGATGGTCAAGTATGACCCGCTTCATTATGGTGGCAAGGGCTTTACAAGCCATCATTTCAAAAAACCTGACGTTGCCATCTCGCTTACTGAGCTGGAAGGCATGATTCCATCTCTGAGGGAAAAGGGATACGTGAAGGATGGGGATGTTCCGGAAATAAACCTCAAGGAGGCAGGAATAGGCAAGCTCCTCGGCTCAGGGGAACTGAATTTGAAGGTAAAGGTCATTGTTGGGAAGGCGACAGAAAAAGCCTTAAACAAGCTTTCCGCTTCGGGCTCAACGGTAGAGACGGATGGATAAGATCGAAAGAAACAAACGGACGGCTATTCCAATAGCCTTTGTTTTCGCACTTTTAATCTTCGCTTTTGCGTATTTCGGCCATTATAATTACCTTGAGCTGCTAATCGCTGCGGTACTGACTTTTCCGCTCTTTGGAATCGCATACCTTGTGGTATCCTACCGGGGTGAGGGCAAGAGCAAGCTTTACGGTCTTGAATACCTGACCTCCATGCTTCCTGCCGTCAAGAAGCCGAAGGGGCACGTCCAGTTCAAGTATAAGATAATGTGGACTGCGCTTGTCGTGATCCTGTATTTCGTTCTCACAAACATATACATATATGGACTTGACGCAGCCAAGACAATAGATGTATTCGCCTCATTCAGGGCAATATTTGCTGGTGCTGAGGGTTCATTGATGGATCTCGGTATCGGGCCAATTGTGACGGCAAGCATAGTTATGCAGCTGTTCGCCGGTGCCAAGATATTCAACCTTGACCTTCAGGACTCAAAAGACAAGGCTATATATCAGGGAGTTCAGAAACTTCTGATTATATTGATGATCTTTGTTGAATCAATTCCGCAGGCATTTGGTTATCTTGTACCAGATCCAGGTTTTGTTACAACGCTTAACCATTTTGCTCCGGGATACGGAACTTTCCTTGCCCAGACTGTTATAATATTACAGCTGTTCATAGGCACATACCTGGTATTTTTGTTTGACGAACTCGTCTCAAAGTACGGGATTGGTTCCGGTATATCGTTATTCATAGCGGCAGGCGTGGCACAGCAGTTGTTCACAGGAACTTTCAACTGGCTCCCGGTTTCGGCGACAGCAGCCCTGTCGACAGCTAATCCGCCTGCCGGAACGATACCTAAGATATTATACCTGATATCATCACAGCCGTCCTCATATCTTTACAACAACGGTGTTTCCCAGATCATGTTTGCCCAGCCGAATCCATTCATCGCTCTTTTAGGTACTATATTGATATTCCTGATAGTGGCTTATGTCCAGAGTAGTAAGATTGAACTGCCTATCGCACATGAAAGGGTGCGTGGGGCGAGGGGTCGTTATCCGCTGCAGCTTTTCTATGCCTCGAATATACCTGTAATACTTGCGACTGCCCTGCTGGCAAACATTTCAATGTGGACGTTGCTCTTCTGGAGCAGCCCCGTGCTGAGTCACATACCGCTTTTAGGTCACAATCCTCTGCTCGGTAGTTATCCTAGCACTGCTCTCCTGGCAAGCACTTCGGCCATATCGTCAACACAGCCAACCGGAGGTCTCGCGTTTTACCTGTATACACCGAATGGTCTTTCTGACTGGTTATTCCCGATAATATCTCCCGCATCCTATCAGGGTACGATATTATTTGGTCACAGCAGTCTCCAGGAAACTGCACATATTATCATCTTCCTTGGATTTATGGTTATCGCAAGTGTTATATTTGCGAAGTTCTGGATTGAAACAACGAACATGGGTGCAAAGTCTGTCGCGAAACAGATACAGTCGAGTGGAATGCAGATACCCGGATTCAGGCGAGATCCTAAGGTAATGGAAAAGGTACTGAATAAGTACATCCCGGCCATTACTGTGTTCAGTGGAGCTATGGTCGGTCTTCTTGCAGCTGGTGCAGATCTCATCGGTACAGTGGGACAGACAAGCGGTACTGGCCTGCTTCTGGCCGTAGGCATAGTCATCCAGTTCTACGAGGCTGTAGGGAGAGAACAGTTGATGGAAATGCATCCTGTGATAAGACAATTCTTTGCCGGTGCATAGATGAGGGTCATTATTACAGGCGTTGCCGGTGTAGGTAAATCCACGGTTCTTGAACTCGTATCCAAGGGTACACAGTACGACGTGGTCAATTATGGTACCCTGATGTTCGAAATGGCCAAGGAGATAAATCTTGTAACAAACAGGGATGAACTCCGGAAGCTTACTGTCGACACACAGATAAACCTGCAAAAAAAGGCTTCTTCTGCAATTGGCAGGATGGACAATGTGATCATCGATACTCACATGGCGATAAAGTCTCCGAGAGGGTATCTTCCAGGATTGCCTGAATGGGTCGTAAGGGAACTTAAGGTTTCGGCATATTTTCTCCTTGAAGCCAGTCCGGGTCTTATAAGATCAAGGAGATCCAAGGATCCGACGAGGCACAGGGATGATGAATCTGAAGATGATATTGAAGAACACCAGATGGTAAACAGATATTACGCAGTTTCGTATTCAGTGTTTACTGGAGCGACGGTAAGCTTCATAACAAATCCTGAAGGAGACCCGTCTGTTGCTGCAGGGAAGATGATAAAGGGGTTGAAGAATAGTGACTGAACAGAGACAGAGAACGCCTCCACCGGCTATTAGCGAAGCGCAGAAGAAGATGCTGAGGTTCCAGATGATTTATCTTATGATCTCATTCGGCATGCTCATAATCATAAGTGAACCAGCATTGCGCATACCGATTGGGGATGCAGCCAATGCCGTCTTCGGACCGACTATAGGATTCAATTATAAGTTTCCTTTACTTACCCTTTTGCTGTCAGGTATACTCATAGGTCTGATAACGTCAATACCCAGATATCTTTTCACCGACTGGATAAGATACGGTAGAACCCAGCTCAGATCGAGAGCTTATTCCCAGGCTATCCGGGATGCTTACAGGAATAATCAGAAAGACAAAATCCAGAAGCTCAACAAGATGAGGACAGAGCACATGATGGAAATGCAGTCAATGCAGATGCAGACTATGAAACCACTCATGGTTCTGACCATATTTACAATATTCATATTCATCTGGCTGGATGTGTTCATTTACGCTGTTCCATATGCTCTGATATCATTCCCATGGGATACCCATGTCCTTATCACGACATCCAAGGTATGGATAATGCCAACCTGGATAGCGGTCTATTTTCTGGCTAGCCTGGTAATAGGATATTTCGCATTCTCAATTGCAAAATATATAGACTTCTCATACAGGGTCAGGAAACTAAGAGAAAAGGAAAGTGCTGCAGTCCAATGGAATTAACCATTTCCGGCCCGATTGGTAGCGGAAAATCCACGGTGGCAAAAATAGTTTCAGACCACCTCTCGATGAGATATATATCGACCGGAGACATTTTCAGGGAAAAGGCTAAAGAGATGTCAATGTCCGTTGAGGATTTCAACAGATATGCTGAGAACCACCTTGAAATAGACCGGGATCTTGATAACCACCTTGTTGATATTATGAAGAAGACGGATAACATCGTAGTGGATTCAAGGCTTGCCGGATGGATGTCCTTCAGGAACAAGATACCTGCTCTGAGGATATTCATAACCGCGGGAATTGACATACGGATACAAAGGATAAGCCAGAGGGAGAATATCAGCTCGGAGGAGGCGGCAGATAGGATAAGACGAAGAGAGTCGTCAGAACGCCAAAGATACCGGATCCTTTATGGAATTGATATTCAGGATACCTCCATATATGATCTCATTCTTAAATCGGATAATCTGCGGCCTGAGATAATTGCTGACGAGATCGTCAAGAAAACAGGGGTTTACGGCAATGGGAATTGATGGCTTCTTTGTTATAGACAAGCCGTATGGACCAACGAGTCATCAGGTTGACAGCTGGGTAAGGGACATACTGAATGAAAAGAAGGTTGGGCATGTTGGCACGCTTGATCCGAATGCAACTGGCGTCCTGGTCATGGCCATCGGGAAAGCTGTAAAACTCATAGATATAGTGCATGAGATGCCGAAAGAATATGTTGCGACCATGCGTTTTCATTCTGATGTTCCTGAAGAAACAATACGCGCCAAGATGAAAGAATTCACAGGTGAGATTTACCAGATCCCGCCGATAAGGTCCGCAGTAGCACGTTCCCTGAGAATACGGCGCATTTATTCAATTGATAATATAGAAGTGGCAGGAAGGGTTGTCCTTTTCAAGGTAAAGTGCGAATCCGGCACATATATTAGATCGCTCTGCACCGATCTCGGATATGCCTGTGGTACTACGGGACAGATGCTCGATCTCAGAAGGACACAAACAGGAAATTTTACCGAGGAGCAGGCCATAACACTGCAGGATCTGGCAGATTACTTTTATTTAAGCAGAAATGGAAAACCAGAATTATTGCAGAAGCACTTTATTTCTATGGAAACTTTCTTCTCAAAATACCCGAAGATAATTGTCAAGAGTTCAGCGATTGAGAACATATCACACGGATCTGATTTATTTCCGGGTGGAATTAAGGCAATAACCGGAAATCCTGCCAGGGGTGACAGGGTATGCGTTATAGATGAGGTTAATTCCATCGTTGCAACTGGTATAATGCTCGTGAATGCTTCAGACATAGACGTTCTCAAGGTCGTGGATTTTGACAGAATACTTATAGACCCGATAGCATCAAGAAAAGATGCAGTCGAACCGGAACCAAAAGGTGATGTGGTACGGCCTGGAAAGAGATCACAGGAAATATCTGTTCAGAGAGCTAAGGTCAAATTACGTGGAGATATTCGAAAAACTCCGGAAGGGCGAGATTCCAGAGACAGAGATCGCAGAAACGAAAGACTTACCGGACCTAAGAGAGATGCTCCTAAGTTTCGGCCGGGAAAGAAT
This sequence comes from Thermoplasmata archaeon, assembly GCA_021850505.1. The sequence goes on along the minus strand of JAJZLW010000086.1, from coordinate 24,971 downwards.
AAAAGAAGGCCGTACAGAGGATCGTCTTCTCGTTAAATTCTACCAGATGAAGAAGGAACTTGACAGGATAATTAACACGTATTTCGAGAGGATTGTATCATTTGGTTCTTATTCCGGTGTGATGCTGGAGGATCGTGAACCATGCAGTCTTTTCGCCGAACTGCCAGGCATAACAGAACTTTCAGATAACGCGATAATAAAAGAAATTTCAGGTGCCGGAAAAACTCTCTGTGCCTTGAGGACTGATATTGTGACATACATGAGGGCTGGTATAAAAAAAGTTATGCCCAATGTATCGGATGTCACGGGGGAAGATCTGGCATTGGACCTTCTCGCAACAGGCAAGAGCCTTGAAAATCTGGCAAGAATGCCAGCCGGGACCGTTCAGGTTTTAGGAGCAGATAAGGCGTTTTTCAGCCATATCCGAACTGGATCGCCTCCACCGAAGCATGGTGTCGTTTTCAAGTTTCCATCACTTACGAGCCTGCCGAAAAAAGCACGCGGGAAATATGCCCGTGCTGCCTCCGCTAAAATTGCAATAGCTGCGAGAGCGGATCTGCTTGGAACAAGAATAGATACTGAAAAGATGAAGCTGGATCTCGAAAGCCGGTTATCACAGATCAGGGATTCTGGTAGGTCTCAAGCTCGGGCTGCGAGGGATAATGCGGTGAGGGGATCGGAACGGGATAAGTACCGGTAAGGCAACCAAGGCAGAGATCGTTCTTCCCGAAACCAATACTTTCCACGAGGCCATCGATTGAGATGTACCCAAGCGAATCGGCACCTATATCCTCACGGATTTCCTCATTGCTTTTACCTCGCGCAAGAAACTCATTCTTTGTCTTCATGTCAACGCCATAATAACAGGGTGATATAATCGGGGGGGAACCTACCCTTACATGTACCTCTTTAGCTCCCTGGGAGCGCAATATCTGGATCACGAATTTTATTGTGTTACCCCTGACTATGCTGTCCTCAACCAGTATTATCCTCTTATCATAGATCACTGATTTAATTGCGTTAAGCTTAAGCCTAACGGCAGCTGCTCTTTGGGCCTGGGTAGGCATGATGAATGTCCTTTCCGAATACCTGTTTTTAATCAACCCCTCGCCATACGGTATCCCAGATTCGATGGAATAGCCAAGAGCCTGTGATCTCCCGGAATCAGGCACAGGTATGACTATGTCAGCTGGAACAGGATGCTCAATTGCAAGCCTCCGCCCTATGTTTATCCTTGCCGTTGAAACCTCGCTGCCATCAATAATACTGTCAGGCCTCGCAAAATACACATACTCAAACATGCAGTGGGAAACTGTGGGTGCGCGAGCTATGAAAACAGTCCTGAAACCTGATGATGTTATCTCGATGAGTTCCCCCGGCTTCACGTCCCTTATAACCTTTCCACCAAGAACATCAAATACGCAGCTTTCTGATGCTATTATATACGAATCGTCAACCTGTCCGAGAACCAGCGGCCTTATCCCATAAGGATCCCTGAAAGCATAAAGAGTGCTGTTTATCATTATCGCGGCAGCATATGCACCTTTGAGCTTGCTGACAGAATTACGGAAACCGCCATGGATCCCGAAATCGATAATGTCCCGCGATATCTGCATCAGCATGACTTCGGTATCTGATGAGGTAACAAATCCTGTGCCTTTCTTCTTCATCTCCTCGCGAAGCTGATCAGCATTTGTAATCTCTCCATTATGCGATATCGCAAGATAGCCAATGGAATTGGATATTGTAAATGGACCTGCATTTTCAAGGTTTTTTGAGCCATGTGTTGAATACCTTGTGTGCCCAATCCCAGTAGATCCAGGCAACCGGTCCTGAAAATTAGAGTCGTTTTCCCTGAAAACCTCTGTAACAAGACCCATGCCCTTCTTGACACGCATCATTGAACCATCATAGGTCGCAATGCCTGCGCTTTCCTGACCTCTATGCTGCAGCGTTCTAAGACCAATAAGAAGATAAGGAAAAGCCTGTTTAGTGCCGGTATAACCTACTACGGCACAGTCTTCATCTGGCTTTTGCCCAGTGATAGGATCTGAGTCTTGGGGACGGGAAACCACAGTGGGAGCACCTCTTCTCCCTGATATGGTAGGCATGCTCGCCACATCTTCTGCATCTAATATGAACTTTTTTATTGTTCATCTTCCCCATTGATGGGGTTCCTCGGCTCATTGAAATACCTCCTCTGATGGTGACACGTATATCACGTTATCCCCCCTGACGAGTATTGTATCAAAAACACCTTTATTTTCTCCGTTTATCGTCTCAGAAGCACTCTTGATAACAAGGTTCATATAAACATCATAACCATCTAAAATGCCCGAATAACTTCTATTCCCTCTAACATCTACCATGATGGGTTTCGTTATAGCTCGCCTGAGAACCTCAAGTGGCTTTAACGGTTGCTGTACCTGCCTTGACATGATTTCCTGCGGATGATTGTTAGACTGTATTTAACCTTATTCCGGTATGTTGAATTTCCTATAACCGGTTGCGAATTATAATGTTTCTATGAATTCCAAAAATAATGATTTGGTATTGTGAGCACACACTGAAGATTATTAAAATGCTACTTTCTTTTCTTTCCAAGCAAAGCTTATCCTTTATAATTTAACGATATAGAATTCGCAGTATAAGATACCAAGAATAAGTAAGTCGCGATTCAACCGTTTGTAACCCACTCACTCCAGCCGCCCGGATATAGTCTTGGGGTTAAACCGGAACGCAGCATTGCAATATAATTAACACAGGATGTAACCCCAGAGCCGCAGTATAGTACAATATTATCTGCATTTGTTTTGAGCATTTTCCTGACCTCTTCCTTTTCCCTGTATGTATTATCCGGGTTGAGGAAATTCTTCCAGAATATGTTATGAGCTTCAGGTATGTGTCCAGCAACAGGATCAATTGGTTCTACCTTCCCTTCATACCTTTCCGGAGCTCTTGCATCAATCAGGAAGATATCCTTCTTTGAGGCAATCTCCTCTTTCGATGCTATCAGATCTTTCCTTTCTACAAGATTCACTTTGGTTTGCCTCTTTTCCGGCATTTCCCTGGTAATGATCCCGCCACCCCTTGTCCATGCGGAAATTCCGCCGTTAAGTACAAAGACATTATCCATCGAATAATAACGCATTAGAAACCAGAATCTTGCTGCTCCGGAATTATCATCGTCGTAGGCAACAACCATGGAATTCTCGTCTACTCCTGAGGACTCAAGAGTTTCCTTGAACTTTTCTATAGGCGGAAATGGATGCCTTCCTCTGTTTTCTATATCCTTTGAAGAAAGATCCTTTTCTAGATCCAGAAAGATTGCTTTCGGCAGATGACCTTTTAAATAAGAATTATAGCCGTAATTTTTATTCTGAAGATCGTACCTGCAATCAACCAGGACTAAATTACGATCCCTGATATGATCCTTCAACCATTCAACTGCTATGACGGGATCATCCCTGTTTAATTTCATTTGGTAACTCCTCTCTTATTTTCAAGTAGAATGTTAAAGTTGATAATGTTTCTCATTATAACGATCTATGCTTAAGATCGTTGAAGCTTTCATAATGCTGACTAGAAACGACTGCCAAATAACAAAAGAAACAAGACACAGATTTCCAGGGTGTAAAATTGCCAGGCTGAAGATCTCGCCTGACAAAACAACTCACCTGATCACATATAATGAAGACGTTGAGGATCTTTACACTGCATTCCAGAAGAAGGGTATTGTTTCGAGCAGAATAGGTACCAATGCTATATGGGCCGAGGCTAACAGCTGCTCAGCATGCCACGCCCTTGCGCTATCAGGAGCTGTGGTGCTGTCAAGCAGGGCAGTAAGTGACGATCAGATTGTTTACAGGGTAATTGCTAAGTCAACGGGAGCACTGGAGAAGATAATTAAGGGGTTGAGAGACAGTGGTCTTGAACCCAGTGTGACATATCATGATTTCCCAAAGGATCTTACTGACCGGGAAAGAGAGATACTCTATGAAGTATACGTTCACGGCTTTTTCGACCAGATGAGGAAATCTTCTCTTACAGATATAGCGAAGAATCTTGGGGTATCAACTGCCACATTATCAGAGGGTTTAAGAAGAACGCTGCGGAAGATAGTGAGAGATTATCTTGAGGATATGCTTCTTGAAACAATTGAGAGCCAGTAATTAATTTAGCATTTCTACTATACAGGCATTTGCCATTCCACCGCCCTCGCATATCGCAATCAGGCCCCTATGATAGCGCTTTATTTTCATTATATTAAGGATTGTTGTAAGGATCCTGCAGCCCGTTGCACCGACAGGATGACCGAGTGCAATGGCCCCACCAAAGATGTTCAGCCTGCTGTCTTCGACATGAAATTCTTTCTGCCATGCAATAGGGACCGGTGCAAAAGCCTCGTTTATCTCAAAGCAGTCAAAATCATCTATTTTCATTCCTGAACGCTCTAATAATTTGTGTGTTGCGTTAATAGGACCGAGGAGCATTGTTACTGGATCAGTGCCTGTGCTTGCGAAATTACTTATTTTGGCTATTGGTTCAGAATCGGTTTTCTTCAAACCATTTTCAGACGTTATCATTGTAAAGCTGGCTCCGTCTGAAATCTGGCTGGAATTCCCCGCGTTTATCATCTCAACACCTGGAAATGCATCCGGGAGCGAGAGAATTTTGTCGGGTGTTGTATCCGGTCTGATACATTGATCCGTATCAACGGTCTGATTGTTGTCAACCATTATTGGGATAATCTCGTTTTTAAACCATTTTTGCGATTCGTGTGCCTTTCTGTGACTAATATAACTGAAGGTAGCGAGATCCATTTTTGACATATTGTATTTCTTCGCAATCAATTCCGCCCCTTTTGCCTGGGAAAACCAGCCGTTTTTCATAGAATAGCGCTTGGAAATTGATGCCGTTAAGGGTGAAGCCTCGCTGCTTATATTAGAAGATAGGGGAACGTTTGACATCGACTCAACACCGCCCGCTAATACCACATCATAATATCCTGCTTCGACACCATGGCACGCGAATTGAATTGCCTGCAATGATGATCCGCACTGCCTGTCCACAGTAACTCCCGGAATACTTTCCGGAAAGCCTGCTGATAAAATTGTATTCCTTGCAATATTTAGACCCTGTTGATTGACCTGAGTGACACAGCCCATAATGAGGTCTTCTATAACATCTGGATTTTCAATGTGATCTGAAATTAATGAGTTCAGGGCATAAGCTCCAAGATCAACCGGATGGATCTGCGAAAGCCACCCGCCCTTCTTTCCAATAGGAGTCCTTTTGGCGTCAACGATGTAGCTCTGGTTACTCTGATTCATAATACTTGATTTCAAATCGCTAATTACCTTTTATCTGAAAGTTTATTACTTTTTAACTATCTTTTCCTTAACTCTGTCTGCAAAAATACAATCGTTAACCATGTGGTGATATCAGTAAGTTATATTTTCACTAACAGGCAGTCCGAATTCAACCTAAGATATTGAAGGTATATCACTTTCATTGAACCCCATTCAAATATTCTAAAAATCAACGGGACAGAGCAAAGAACAGGCTTATAACCGCTGCCAATCCGATTGAATTGGTGAAAAGAAGCATTATTGCAAGTGTAGAAGGGTAAATAAGGGCCATGGAAAAATATTCATATATACTGCTGGCTGACTGTGCAAGGAAGAAGACAGAAAACAGTATAATTGAGGTAATTGCTCTGAAACCAGACGAAAGCCTTGTCTTTATATAACTGCCAATTAATACAATTAATAGAAGCGCTTCCGCCGAAAGCAGAACTATATTCGCTACCCAGTAAATCCCGAGCGTCAATTTAAACCAGCCCTCTTCAGCATTTCATTAAGTTTTTCGTAATTGGAGATCAGTAAAGGCGATAGAAAATAAACACGGCCGTACTTATCGCCTTCGGATACGATGAGATCATTCTTTTCCATGAACCTGATATGATGCTCAACAGTGCGATAATTCAGATTCAATGATTGGCTTATGCCGTATATGTTTGCCGGATTATCCATCAACTTTTTCACTATCTTCAACCTTGTTGCACCCCCTTTCGTTCCTACGAATACCCACCACAATGAGCGCGATAGAGAATCCGAATTGCGGAACATTTAACAAATCTCGTCCCATGATTCATATGAAATCTAATAAGATTTATTGTTGTAAATATAATAAATGAAAAAATGTTATCCATTTAAAAAGATTCATTTTAAATTCAAATCTTCGAGAGAGGTCCAAGTGCAGTATTGTCAAATATTTCGTTGATAATTTCGAAGTTTGTGTAACCGGAAGCTGGGTTGAATCCAAGGTCGAAGTACTGGATAGTATAGGTTACATTTATGTAATCAAACTGTGATAGATTGGAGGAACTCTGCACAACAAACTGTATGGTAGACATGACAGTTGCAATCGAGCCATTTATCATGATTGACGGTGGACTTTCGCTGTAGAACCAGATTGCGTTCCACAGATTAAAGAACTTCGTCCAGGTAGCATTAATTTGAGATGTGCCAGTGTAATTACCTTTCAGAGCTCCATTTACCCAGTGCAGAGTCGCGTTAGAAGCATATTCCGGCATCACCAAAGAAGTGTTTTCAATGGCGATGTTGTTCCAATGGCTGAAAGCCAGATTACTTATCTGATTGTATTCATATGATTCCTGTGCAAATGAAATGAATCCGCTGCCAGTAATGTGCCATACCTCATTGCTGATCAAGAATGTGTTGTTCTGGAAAACAAAATTCAAGATATAAGAAACGTCGATGTACTGAACCTGGAAAGGATCACTGAATGGCGTCACTATGAACTGGTTGGTGGAGACTACAGTGGCCAGATTTCCAGAGACATTGACTACAGGCGGTGCTTCTGCATAAAACCATACTGCACTCCAGAGATTGAAGAATTTTCCCCATGTTTGAAGAATGGAACTGTTTCCCGTATAGGTACCGGTTAAGGGTCCACCTATCCAGTGAAGTGTCGCATTAGACAAATACTGATTTGCAAGCAGACTGACATTTTCAATAGCGATATCATTCCAGTGGGTAAAAGCAGCTTGCAATGAAGCCTCTGCCATAAGCGAACTGACTTGTGAACCAGTGTATGATATATAACCAGATCCTGTGATATGCCAGGTTTCAGAATTAATTAGCCAGTTATTTGAGTCTTTAAGATATCCCAGAGAGTAAGAGACGTTCAAGTACTGAACCTGTTGTTGATCCGAGAAGGGAGTGAGTACAAACTGGTTCTGAGAATTGACAACTGCACTATCGCCGTTCACGCTGACCGTTGGCGGAGCTTCTGCATAAAACCATACTGCACTCCAGAGATTGAAGAATTTTCCCCATGTTTGAAGAATGGAACTGTTTCCCGTATAGGTACCGGTTAAGGGTCCACCTATCCAGTGAAGTGTCGCATTAGACAAATACTGATTTGCAAGCAGACTGACATTTTCAATAGCGATATCATTCCAGTGGGTAAATGCGCTCTTGAGAACAACAGAGCCCTGCTGATTGTCGTAATTCGCAGTTAATGAATTGTTCTGAGTCTTCTCACTCGAGAATGAGGCAAGAGAATAGCCGAAAGCGCCCGCAAAAGCCAATGTAGTTATAACAAATATTACAGTTAAAACGTTCTTTTTAATCATAGATCCCAAAATTGTTATAGATCTTGTTTACTTAAGCGATTTTAGATATTATATGCAAATCTTATGCAAATTAGGTAAATATGACACAGCATCAATAATCTTGTTCAGGGGAACGTAGTGCGTGGTGTCCAGAATGAAAAACCAAAAATTAAATAGAATATAGTGACGATCGGTTACTTTAACGTTGTGAAATGGTTTGTTGTAGTTTTTGATTACTTTAGGAATGTTAAAAACTTATATTCCTATCTCCAATACGGTTGGGCTCCCATCTTAAGGATAGGGATCCTCAATTTGAAAAGGTGAAGTGATTGAAGCTACCGAAAAGCGTGAAGATGTACTGTCCAAAATGCAAGACCCATACAGATCATGATGTTGAGAGAGTCAGGAAGAGAAAACCAAGTGAGTTTAACGCTGGGCAGAGGAGATTCAGAAGGACAACTTCTGGTTTTGGAGGTTTCCCGAGACCCCGATATGAGGGGCGGGAGAAACCAACTAAGAGAGTAGCTATTAGATTCAGATGCACAAAATGCAAGAAGGCAGTCACCCCATCAACCAAGAGGGCGAAGAAGTTTGAAATTGTGGAGGCATAAGAATGACTGACAGACCTTTTGTTAAACTTAAAAATGTAGGAAACAAGTTTATAAAAATCAAATGCCCTGATTGCAGTAACGAGCAGATTACATTCACGAAGATATCCAGCCCTGTGACATGCATGATCTGTGGCAATACAATAGCCAGACCCACAGGCGGCACACTTGAAACCACTTCTGAAGTGGTAGAAGACGCCATATGAAGCAGAGTTACCCACAGGTTGGGGATCTCGTTGTTGTTACTATTACTGAAGTAAAAAACTTTGGTGCAAAGGCAAACCTGGAGGAATACCGGGGCAAAGAAGGTTTTATCCACATCGCAGAGGTTGCAACTGGATGGGTAAAGAGGATAAGGGATTATCTGAGGGAAGGTCAAAAGACAGTCTGCAAAGTTCTCAATGTTGATACTTCAAGGGGATCTATCGATTTATCACTTAAAAGAGTCAACCCTCACCAGAAGAGGGAAAAAATATCTGAATGGAAGAATGAGCAGAAGGCTGATAAGCTTCTGGAAATCGTAGCGGGCTCACTTGGGAAAAGCGTGGATTCATGCGAGAAGGAATTCGGCTTCGATCTCCAGGCAAAATATGGAACATTATACCGTGCTTTTGAGGATGCAGCTGCAGACGAAAACTGGCTCCCAGAGGTTAAAGGAGAATGGAAAGAGGTATTCCAGAAAGTTGCAAAGGATAATGTTTCCATACCTTACGTTAAGATTGGCGGCTATATTGAGGCGTACTCTCTTTCGAGCAATGGGATTGAAAGGATAAAGGAAGTTCTGGGCAAGGTCAATTCAGATGCTGTTAAATTGCAATACGCCGGTGCGCCAAGGTACAGGATATTGGTTACTGAACCTGATTATAAGACGGCAGAAGAAACATTAAAAACAACGATCAAGGCGATGGAGGATGAATCGAAGAACCTTGGTGTTACATTCGAATTTGCAAGGAACACATCCAAATGAGAACACTGATCAGAAAATGCACCAAATGCTCTTATTACACAATGAAGGAGATCTGCCCTAGATGTGCTTCAAAGACAGCATATGCATTGCCTGAGAGATATTCTCCAAAGGATAGATTTCAGCGTTTCAGGTTAAAGGAATTAGAGGTGAATGAAAGTGGAAAAAATACTGGTTAATAAAATTAAAAACCCAAAATTGAACAATCCTGTGATGATAGTAGGCCTTCCCGGTATAGGAAATGTGGGGAAGATCGCTGTTGAATATCTTATAGACAAATTAAAAATGACAAAGATGATCGATATAATAACGCAATATCTTCCTCCGCAGGTTTTCATAAATGAGGAGGGATTGATTCACCTTGCAAAGAATTCTATCTATTATAAGAAGAGATTGAAGGGCGGAGACCTTATGATCCTGACAGGCGATTTTCAGGGAACAACACAGGAAGGCCAGTACGAACTGTGCTATCAGATTCTCCAGATTGCAAGCGATTTTAAAGCGACGGCTGTATACACCTTGGGCGGATACAGCATTGGGAAGATAATTGAATCTCCGAGGGTTCTGGGCGCTGTTTCAGATAGAACTGTCCTGGAATCCCTGAAGGCAGCAGGCGTATTATTTCCTAAGGGCGAGCCGGGCGGCGGAATTGTTGGATCTGCTGGCCTTATTTTAGGTCTCGCGACTGAAATTTTCGGAATGCATTCTGCCTGTTTAATGGGTGAAACCTCCGGGTACTTTGCCGATCCAAAAGGTGCCACTCAAATCCTTAAAAGTTTAACAAAACTTCTTTCGATAGAAGTGGATTTATCAGAAATAGAGGAAAGAAGCAAACAGATTGAAGAAATAACAGGTAAAATGCAGGAGGGAATGCAGCAGAAACCACCTGGAAAGGATGATCTGGGTTATTTCGGATAATAACATATAATTTAATATATAAATCATCTATTTGACCTATGTTTCCGAATATTTACTTTGAATTCTTTGAGCGAAGAATATGATTTCGGTTTACTTGCTTTCGTCTCACCGGTTAATAGAAAATTTTGCATGAACTTGTAGTTAACCCCACTTTTGAGTTTTGAATTTTGTCTGACAAAAAAGGGAAATAATTTAAGCAACAGTTCAATAGTCTGACAATGGCCAACCGTCAGTATTCGATATCAGAGGGAAAAGAGATATCAATATCAGAATTTTTTGAGAAAAACAGACACATTTTGGGTTTCGATTCACCACAAAAGGCCTTGTATATGATAGTTAAGGAAGCTCTGGACAACTCTCTTGATGCGTGCGAAGAGCATCAGATAATTCCAGAGATCAGGGTAAGTGTAAAAAAACTGGACCTGGATGAATTTGAGGTCACGATCGAGGATAACGGACCTGGGATAGACAGGAAAGAAGTCCCAAAAGTTTTTGGTCAGCTTCTCTATGGTTCCAGGTTTCACTCTTTCAAACAATCAAGGGGCCAGCAGGGGATTGGTATAACAGCTGCTGTACTGTACGCTCAGATCACAACCGGAAAGGAGGCATTTATCAGGACAAGGAAGATTGGTGAGGAGGTTGCGTTTGATTTTCGTCTTTCCATTAACATAAAGGAGAACAGGGCAAAAATAATAGAAGAAAAACCATCTATCTGGGAAGTACCCCATGGTACTGTAATAACGCTTCATGCCAAGGGCAAGTACCAGGTTGGAAAACAGTCGATATTTGAATACCTGAAGGAAACTGCGACCGTGAACCCAAATATGAGCCTGAAATTTGAGGACCCGGACGGAAAGATATTCCACTTTAAGAGGGTCGTGGATTATCCATCTGTTCCAGCAAGATCGATCAAACCATATCCACAGGGACTTGAACCCGGAGAGATAATTGCCATGGCACATGAATCAACAGCCTCTTCCATATCTGGTTTTCTTGCTAATGACTTCAGCAGGATAAGCAAAAATTCTGCGGAAGAAATATGTACAATTGCTAATGTGGACAAGAATAAGAAACCGGCAGATCTGACTCTTAACGATGTGAAGAATATTAGATCCTCACTTGACAAGATCAAGATCCTGCCTCCGTCCCCTGAATGCTTGTCACCGCTTGGTGAGGAGTTTATCAGAAAGGGATTGAGGAATATATATGATGAACTTCACCCTGCATTTTATTCCAAACCTGTTATGCGTTCAGTTTCAACCTATAATGGGAATCCTTTTTCGGTTGAGGTTGGTCTTGTATATGGTGGCGATCTGCCTCAGGATGAACTCGTGAGAATAGTACGCTATGCCAATAAGGTTCCACTTCTTTACCAGCCTGGTGCCTGCGCCACAACAAAGGCAGTTTCTGAAATAGACTGGAGGTCTTATGGGCTGGATCAGAGAAATGGAACTGGGGTACCATTCGGACCGATGATCCTTTTCATACATGTTTTCGGAATCAGGATTCCATATACTTCAGAATCAAAGGAGGCAATTGCCACAGTTCAGGAGATCTCAGAAGAGATTAAGGCTGCTCTCAAGACTGCGGCTAGAACCGTTAAAAGCTTCCTGAATAAGAGGGAAAAGAGGAAAAAGATCAGTGAAAAATTCAGGCTTGTCAGCACAATTATTCCTGAAATATCTGACAAGGCAAGTGCTATAACCGGTCTGGAACGCGTTCCAATTGAACCAGTGCTTTCAAAGGTTGCGAATGTTGTCTTCATAAATGAAACCCTTGAACCGAAAGAGGATGGAATTGATGTTAGTCTTTCAGTACATAACTTTACAGCTCTACCAAGAACGTTTGAAATAATTGCAGATCCTCCAGTCGGCGATCTTGTTGGATCAGAAAAGGAGTTCAGGATAGAGGGACTTAAGCCTGCTGAGAGAGCTGTATTCACATTCAGGCTCAAAATCGAAGCTGGCAGATATCCTGGAACCGATTATTACTTCAGGGGAATTGATCCTGTATATGTGAATGGTGCAGAACCGCTTCCGGGTGACTGGAATATACAGAAGACCGATGTTGAAGAGGTGACTGAAGATGCCGAATGAGTCCACTCCTTCAACGGATAAGAGACTGATTGAACTTGCAAGATCCGTTTACGAATCGCTGAAATCCGGAGAAGTTCCCGAAATTATAATGCCGTCCAGGAACAGGGACAACATCGTCCTGGATCCAATGTATTCTGTCTGGAGATACGGTGAATCAAGGGTGACGAGAAGCGCAAAATATGTTGATGGTGCTGAATACATCCTTAAATCACTGTACATGATTGAATTCATTCTAGAGATGATAAAAGGATCAAAGACCTCTACGCTCAGAGAGATGTATTACATATCTGAAGGGTGGAAAAACGGAAAGTTTGGAACACAGGATGAATCTGATATCATGGCAGAGGATCTTGAGGTAATAACATCATTGATGAGGGAAGATTTCCGGCTCAGGCCTGAAGAAAACGGGGCATCCGTCATTGGTAACCTCACAATAGAGGAAAAGAACAGGAAAGGGGAGTTCAAGAAGATAAACTGCAAGGATGATGTTGGCGAGGGAGGTTACAATATACCATACAATGTGGATCAGGAAAAGCTCAAGATAGATTCGTCAGATGCAGACTTTGTTCTTGCAATTGAAACCGGAGGTATGTTTGACCGACTAGTTGAGAACGGTTTCGACGAAAGGTTCCGATCCATTTTGGTGCACCTGAAAGGGCAGCCGGCAAGGAGCACGAGAAGATTGCTTAAAAGGCTGAATGAGGAACAGCATCTTCCTGTATATGTTTTTACAGACGGCGATCCATGGTCTTTCAGGATATTTGCATCTGTGGCATATGGTGCCATCAAGACTGCCCATATTTCACAGCATCTTGCGGTTCCGACTGCACAGTTCATAGGAATAACGGCAAGCGACATAATGAACTATGATCTGCCGACGGATGTTCTCACGGACAAGGATCAACAGGCACTTCAGGCAGAACTTAAGGATCCGAGGTTCATGAATGATTTCTGGAAATCCGAGATAGAAGCTATGCTCAAAATGAACAAGAAAGCAGAGCAGCAGGCACTGGCAAAATACGGCCTTGATTTTGTGACCGATAAGTATCTTCCCGACAAGCTTACAGGGACAGCAGACCCCGGTGATTGAAGAATGAAAGTATCGGTTGCGCAGATGGTTTCATCGAGCGATGTTGACGAGAATATCAAGGCAACCATTAATTTAGCCGAAAGAGCTATATCTGAGGATTCAGATCTTATCGTTTACCCGGAATATCAGCTCTATCTGCCGGATTATTCTGATCGCGAAGGTGCTTTTAAGGCTGCAAAATTATTGCACGAGAGAATATCTTCTCTTGTCAAAGATCTGAAGATACCATCAATGATCAATTATCCCGAGGTATCTGGTGATTCAATATATAATACATCCTCACTTGTTAAAGACGGAAAGATAGTGTGGTCCTATCGCAAGACTCACCTGTTTGATGCTTTCGAGTACAGTGAATCCAATATTTATGCAAGAGGAAATAATCTTCCATCTGTTTATTCTTTTGGCAATGCATCCATATCGTCGATTATCTGCTATGATCTGAGGTTTCCTGAGCTTGCCAGGATCATAGCTGGCAATGGCGCACAGATAATGATAGTTCAGGCAGGCTGGTTCAGAGGAGCGTTGAAAACAACTCAATGGAGGACACTGTTAAGAAGCAGGGCTATAGAAAACGGACTCTTTGTTCTGGGGTCAGCCCAGGGAGGACCAGAATTTACCGGACACTCAGTTGTAGTGCACCCGAATGGTTCTGTCCTGACAGAATGTGGGAAAGGGGAGCATCTCCTGAATTGCGAAATAGATATTTCTGAATCTTATGGATATAGAAAAAAATCGCATGTATTATCCGCAAGGAGAACCGATATTTATGAAGTTAAAGAGAAGCAATAGCTTTCAGTACTTTTAGCATTTCGTCCGGATCTTCAAGCCTGTATTTTGCCGCCGTCTCTTCTTTCCCGACTTTGATTGTAATATCCAGAGGATATTCCATGAAAGCATCTTCATCTGTCTTATCATCGCCTGCAATCAGCAGCGGTCTGTCATCGGCATGCTTACTTATGGCTATTCCCTTATTTATCCCGGGTATTCTTAGTTCCACAATCCTCTTTCCATTATACACAGGCATCCCTGTCCTTTTGGATAAAAGTTCAACTTCAGAGAGGAGAGCAGGAAGTAACCCCTGGTCCATCAGCCCATAGTGAAAGAGAAAGTTTCCATCCTTGTTGTATAATCTGAGCCCGGGGTATCTGGAGAGCATATCTGGACCTGATTTTTCGATCTGGTTGCAGATATTTCTGTATTTTCTGAAATCTGGCACGTTATATTTTATTCCTTCAGGTGTTGACTCGACGGCTCCATGTAGTGCTATAAAATTATATTCCCTTCCAAGAAAAGATACGATCTCTTTCAGTGACCTGCCTGTGACTATCCACATTTCATATTTTGCTTTCAAGGCATTGAGAGCTGAGAATACATCTGCGTCAGGAACAGCATCTTCCGGATTCATTCTTATTGATACAAGGGTACCATCGTAGTCAAGGAAAAGAATCGGTTTTTTGTCCATTATCTTCCTGAATGCATCAATTATCAACGAGACCTGATGTTGAAAACGTATCACCCACCCATCTTTTAGTGATCTCCTTCTCAATCCTGCCCAACCACCATGCGACATTCTTCTTAGATACAGTTGCCTTTAGGTCAGCCAGCCTTCTCTTTCGCTCTTCGGGATCCATGAATAAAGCGGCATAGATGTTATCGGCCATTTCCACGATATTATAAGGATTCACAAGAAGAGCACTCTGCAGATCATAACTTGCGCCTGCAAATCTTGAAAGAACCAGAACTCCATCACTTGAAGCCGCGACAAATTCCTTTGAAACGAGATTCAGGCCATCCATCAGAGGGGTTATCAGTGCTACATCCGCATTTCTGTAATTCGCCTTCAGGGCAGCATCTGAAACCTTGCGGTACATATAGACTATTGGCATCCAGTCGATGTTGCCATACTTTCCATTGACCCTGCCGATGTTCATTTCCAGATCGCGCTTCATTGCGACATAATCACCCACCGTGGTTCTGGATGGTGTTACCATCATAATGTAACTGAACTTACCCTCGAGTTCCGGGTGCTTATGTAGCAGCAGGTCAATAGCCAGTATCCGATTTTTCAATCCCTTTGTGTAATCCAGGCGATCCACCGAGAATATGATCTTCCTGTTCTCTTTTTGCTTTCTTGGCTTCTCCTCTTTGCCCATCGAAGAATAATACTGATCATCTATGCCTAGGGGAATTGCAACCACCCGACTCTTGATGTTTGAAGCAGAACCAAATATCTGTTCCTGTGTTTCGATAAAGTTCCTTGTGTATAGCTCAGTGTGGAAACTTATCAGATCGCTGCTGGAGAGAGATTCCTGTATCTCAGCAGACTCAGGAAGGATTGCAAAGAATTCACCTGCAACCCAGGGGATGTGCCATGTCGTGGTAACGAATGCTTCAGGTTTAGCCTTTTTAATCATGCCGGGCACAAGGGATAACTGATAGTCATGGACCCAGATGATATTTGATGGTTTATAATATTTCAGAATGGTTTCCGCGAATTTTTTATTGACTGAATAATAGTCATGGTATGACCTGTTGTCGGTCTTGATCTTATCCCTGAAATAGTGAAACAGGGGCCATAGCGTTCCGTTGCTGTAATCATCATAAAATCCGCGTTTCTCATTTTTCCCAAGTGTTATTCTTGCTATCTTGTAACCATCATAATCCTCGAAAGAATGCTCATGATCTAAGGTGCCGTCGCCCCAGCACACCCATATTCCGCCCGAGGTCTGCATGAGCCGTTTCAACCCCGTCGCAACGCCACCTATATTCTGTCTGATAACATCCTTCCCCTCTATCCTGTCGTGTGAAAATGGGGATCTGGCGGTTGCAATTATATACTTCATGCTTTTGTATAGTCAGATCATATTTAATTTGTCACCCTTGTTGCTATAATGTCTTTACCAGACATATAAGCTATAGATCTTATGCTTTAAGTTATAATATGGTTCTGATAACAATGAAGATAACAGACAATATAACATTGATTGTAACAGTCGCACTAGTTGTTGCGGCTGGAATGGGCATAGGCTTTATGGTAACGAACAGTGCGGCAAACAACCACCCATCGGGAAGTTCCTCTGCATATGACCTGAACCTGGTAATCACCACGAATAATTTCTTCAATAATGCAACCGGGGATCAACCTGCGTATTATGTCCTTGGAAGCAACGGTCTGGTTTCATCAGCAAACATAAGTATTCCAGCATTCACCCAGATTGATCTGACGATTTTCAACTATGATAATGGAAATGGCAGCCTATATTCCCCACAATACGCAAATGTGACCGGAACTGTTGGGAACACTGAAACCTATTTCAATAACACTTTGATGAATTCAACAGACGCAACCAGCAGTATCAACATAAACGGTTCAATAACGACTCATAATGTCAACCCTGCTCTCATAGCACATACATTTACTATACTGAATGCCCAGGGTGTTCCTATTGTTAACATACCGGTACCTGTTTCAAGCATAGTGCATGCTGTTTTTTACATAAACCAGACTGGATCGTTTACATGGCAGTGTGAAGTAAGCTGCGGTTCCGGGCCCACTGGATGGGATGGCGCAATGGCAACTCCTGGATGGATGACCGGTTTTGTCAATGTGACCCTCTAATTTTCCAAATATTTTTTACTTATACAGGGATGACTGTTTATGCAAAGAAACAAGATATCGGTGATAGGTGCAGGTAATGTTGGTGCTTCAGTTGCACAGGCTCTTGCTATAGAGAAGCTCGGGGACATTTTCCTCTTTGATGTGGTAGATGGTATTCCGGAGGGAAAAGCACTGGATATTCAGGAAGGCGCTCCCCACTGGGGTTTTGATCTCCAGATAAAGGGATTCACAACGACAAATCCCAAGGTCTATGAAAACCTGAAGGGATCAGATGTTGTTGTCATAACAGCAGGCCTTGCAAGAAAGCCAGGCATGTCAAGGGATGATCTTTTAGCAAAGAACGTCGAAATATTATCATCAGTGAGCAAGAGTATAAAGGAATACTGTCCGGAGGCAAGAATAGTTGTGGTCACAAACCCGGCTGATGTTATGGCTTATGCAGTGCAGAAAGTCACCGGGATAAAACCGGAAAGGATAATAGGTCTCGGCGGTTCTTTGGACAGTTCCAGGTTCAGGACATTTCTATCGATGGAACTTGGTGTCTCTGTCAAGGATATCAATGCATTCGTCATTGGAGGTCACGGAGATGATATGGTTCCTTTTATCAGGTATTCGAGCGCTGGCGGGATACCGATTGAAAGATTGCTATCCAAAGAAAGGATTGATGCCATTGTTAAGAGGACCAGATTTGGTGGAGGAGAGATCGTAGACCTTCTGAAAAGTGGTTCTGCTTATTACGCCCCTGCAATCTCCATTACGGCAATGGTGAGATCGATATTGCACGATGAGAAACGCATTATCCCGAGCGCTGCTTATCTCACTGGGAAGCATGCTGAGTATTATGGTGCTTCTGGAATATTCATAGGTCTGCCTATAAAGATCGGTTCTAACGGGGTTGAAGAGATTTATGATATTGATTTCAAGCCTGATGAACTTGAGCTCTGGAAGAAAACAGTAGCAAGCGTGAAATCTGGGTGCGCCAAGGTTGATGAATTTTTGAAGGGCGCCAAATAATAATACTTTAATTCCCGAATATCTCATCTTTTCAAAAATTTCTTATAAAAATCAGGATAGTATTCGTACTCTATTCTATCCGGTATCCCGGCATCTGCAAAACCCTTGAGTCGAATATAGCATGAGTCACATTTGCCACATGCCTTTTTTCCTCCCCTGTAGCAGGAGGTGGTAAGTTCAATAGGAGCTTGAAGATTCACAGCGAGTTTCACTATTTCTGACTTTGACATGTTTTGAAGCGGAACCTTTATATTGAAACCTTTCTCGATGCCCATTTTCGTGCCGGATGAAAGAGCCCTGACCATTGCGACATAAAATTCAGGCCTGCAGTCGGGATAACCGGAATAATCAATTGCATTGGCCCCTATGAACAGTTTGTTAGATCCAATTGTTTCAGCAAATGATGCAGCTATGGATAAGAATATGATATTCCTTCCTGGAATATATGTTACAGGTATGTTCCCATCATCAGTATGATCAGGTACATCGATGTCTGATGTCAGGGCACTTCCACCAATTTGCCTTAGGTCAATTTTAAATATTTTCTGCTTAACACCAGCTTTTTTCGCTATTAATTTACTTGCTTCTATTTCTCTGGAATGCCGTTGCCCATAATCGAAAGTGAATGCAGTTATATCATAGCCCTGATCTATGGCATAATACAAAACTGTGGTTGAGTCAAGACCCCCTGATAGAAGAGAAACAGCTATATCATTCATTCAAAACACGCGAGCTGCATGCGCCCTGTCCGGGCCCCTCATAGAGGCAAACCTCTATATTATGTATGTTTTTATTGTCAACGAGTTTATCAGTGAGTCGATTGAGAAGAAAGAGAGACATCTGTTCTGATGACGTCACCTCAGAATCAACAAAGAAAACGTCATGTTCTGGAAAACTGTACTGTTTATCTGAGTATTCCACAATAATCTGGCCATTTTCATTTCTGTGTTTAACGAAATTCTGCTTCTCCGGGACAAGTACCTTGTGGTCCATGGGGTAAATAACCTCCCTCGCGTGTGATTTAAGAAGATCAAAATCTATTATGAATCCGCCTGAATCTTTTCCATTCAATTCTATATCAATACAGTAATCATGTCCATGCAGCCTTGAGCACCTGTCGTGTGATGGGATGAAATGGGCAGCTGAAAACCTGAGACCCGTATCCCACCCATACACCTTTAACTTCATATTTCACAGATAGCAACTTGTTATATTTATTTGATTAGAGATGCATCAATTTCGGGTAACTTCTATAAAGGTTTTATTTTTAATTACGATTACACATAAACACAATGCGTAACGTTTACCTCACTTTTGGCTTAATCTTCCTAGTAATTTCAGTTTACATCTTTTTTCTGTCCGGGTTCACAAAAACCTCATACATAATAATAGGGGCGATAACCTTAGTCGTGGCCCTTTATCTCATGGCCCAGGATGTCAGGGCTATGAAGGCAGGCAAGAATATAACCAGTATGACCTATAGTAGCATTGTTGAACAGGGATTGAAGAAAATACAGAATGGCAATACTCTAATAACGAAAGAGGATTTTATTTCAAAGATGGAAAAGATAAAGAATGTTCTTTCAGAGCAGCAGTTCGTCCCTGTAGTTGGTTATGATTCCGTTTATCTGCAGTACAATAATGAAACAGGCGCAAACAGGGCGCTTGAAGAGGTTAAAAGAAACGGCCTTGATGCTGATCTAATTCAGGATAAATCAACATGGAGTGTCAGGATACATTTTTAGTTTTGTCAATGGAGATCTGCAATAATGGCAAAATTGCGGAAAAATAGAAAGAATGTTTGACTTTATGGAGTTTTGTAAATTAATCCTTAGCGACCAATTTATCCCCAAGGACTGCCTTTAGTGTGCTTAGATAACTGTTAAAAATATCCTCGGGTAATTTTCCTCTCCCCTGGTAGTTGCTATGCACTAAATGAAATTTTATCTTTCCGTTTGATGTTTCAAATTCAACATGCGGAAGGGAAAAAGCATTTCCTGATGAGAGCTCAACGCACTTGATATTCGCATATTCTATGACAGAATATTTGGGTGGATTTTCATGGATATACTTATCTAAATTCTTTTCTATTTCTTGGCCTTTCGAAATACATTCAAATGTTAGTTGTTCAACTTCCTGTTTGGTGGTTGTATAATTTGAAACCGCACCTTCAACTGGAAGAAGCCGGTTCGGGTTTGCCATCTGAGCCATGAAAAGATCACTGCGTTTCTCCTTTCCGGTCAATACTAAAAATTGGTACATTTCGTTATCCAAGAATATAAGATGATATGTTGTATTCCTAATGGCGGCATTGTCTATAGATCCTTTTATATTAGGCATTGTACTGGAACTTTTGATGTTATAAAAAACTCTTGAACAAGGCTGCCTAATTTTTAATATTATTACTTTCAGACATAAATTTTAGTTATCTGACTTGCGATAAATTCACCGCAAAACAGTCTGGGCCTTCAGGGTTTAATTTAATTTATATTAAGAAATGGGTCTTTTGAAAGTTGCAATAATAAAAGTTTGCGAGATTTCAGGCATGTGTATTGCTCATTAAATGTATTCTCACATTTAATATATATTACTGCCATTCCAGTAAGCCCATCAGGGTTGGGCAAGGGCACGTGGCCTAGCATGGATAGGGCAATAGCCTCCTAAGCTATAGATCAGGGGTCCAAATCCCCTCGTGCCCGTATTAAAAATAAAAATTGCGTTAGAAATATTCTATTATTTCTTCATTTTCTAAAAATTTGATTTTGTTCCTAAATTAAGAACAATTTTTCAATCGGTTTAAAAATTTAAGAAGATCAGAAGATCTTCTGTGCCTCGTACACTTCGTATTTTGTTGGGGGGTTTACCTGCTTTACTAAAGAAAGTAGCGCATCTCTGCTTGGTGCTTCCCAGTTGCATATAGCCCTGTCCTTGTTTGCGAGCACCTGGACAGATATCAATTTAAAGCCCTCCGGCAGTTTCTTGTTCTTCTCCATATCGATTATACTGCCTACCACTTTAAAAGCTTCGTCCTTGTGTTTTTCCTTCCACTCATGTTCTATTATTAGGTTTACCATTTTTCATTTCACCTTAATTACATATTCAAAAGATTAATATAGCATTAAAGCCGTCCATGACCGGTATCTATGGAAGAAATAAAACTTAAATTGAGGCACGATCTGCCGTTTAACAACATATCTCGTGATTTTCCCGGAGCGAAAATATTCAGGTGGTGCAATTCCTATGTCGATTATCTTGAATTTGCAGAACGTGGACTGGATAAAAATGGAATCAGGAAAGAGGTGGAGAAATTTGCAGAAGGAATTGGTAGCAGGATCGTCTTCTCGTCAGAAAAGAAGGACTACCTGACATTGATGATAGTTTGCAAATGCAGTCTTGGTAATTCTACACTTAGAATGGCAGAATCTATGGACTGCATTGTTGAAACACCGGTAATTTATGAGGACAATTATGAATATCTCAAGGTCATTTCAGTCAGAAACAGTTATTTCAGAAAATTTTACAATAGACTTTCCTCGTTCTCAAAAATTGAAATTTTAAACAAGTCGGCGATTCATTCCGAGGACCTTCGAAACACATGGACAATTTCACTTTCGGAACTATTCCACAATTTGTCACAAAAACAGATAAATTTGGCATCAGATGCTGTTTCGAAAGGTTATTTTGATATCCCGAAGAAGATCAGCATTGAAGAACTTGCAGAAAGTAATTCCATCAGCAAGTCGACAATGCAGGAGCACCTCAGCAAGGCTGAATCCAAGATATTCAGGTCAATTGAATCCTATCTGAGATTATATGAGACATATCTTGAAGCGCAGGAAAAAGCCGGCAACAATATTCAGTAATAAAGACAAATTGCATTTTTCTATTCTTCATTTTGTGCTTCATTGATACAATTAACAGGTTTGAGGCTTGCTGGGATACCCCTATCAATTGGTAATAAACGTTTTGGTAGGTGCACAATTATCGTATTTAACTCAGCTTATTAGTTGGAACGGAATTATGCCAAATGTCAAAAAATGAACTGCTCAAAGAAGTTCAGGAGATAATGAAATACAGTGGAACTAAACTCCCAGATCAATTTAGGGCATTCGGCGATTTGAACCAGTCTGTTTTAGGGGACGGAAAATTATCCCATAAAACCAAGGAATTGATAGCGGTGGCACTTTCTCTTGCAAGTTCCTGTGAGTGGTGTATTACCTATCATGCAGTGGAGGCAAGAAAGAGTGGCGCAAGCGATGAGGAGATTCTTGAATCGGCATTCATCGCTGTACTGATGGCAGGATCGCCAGCTTTGATGCACATGAATATACTAAAGGATGCTCTGGAGGAAAATAAATAACTCTGATCATGTCATTATGGTATGCAGGGTGAGAGTTTGAGTGGTGATTTGCCGGAATATAAATTTGAAAGAGTTATCTCTGATTCAGTCGATAAAGTTTTTGCAAGATTGTCTCAGAGATTGAAGGATGCAGGATACGTCATTCTGTCGTTGGTTGATGTTAAAGAGACATTGAGTAATTCGGGCCTGGACAAAAATTTTAAACCCTTCTATATACTGGATGTCTGCAAACCAAAAGCCGCGCAGTTGTTGATTGGATCAAATGATGAATATGGACTACTTTTACCATGCAAAATCATGCTGACCTCAAAGGGCTCTGGTACAGTAGTAGAGATGTTGAGAGTTTCGGAAATAGCTTCCCATTATCTTAATGAAGACCGGGGAAAGGCGGCTCAGTTTGAGAAGGAACTCATATCCGCAATTAATTTAGTCTAGTTGTTTGATTCAGTGGGTATTTGTGTAGTATTGCGGCAAGATATGATAAGGTATAAAGATAGATACTATGATTTACCTACAACCTTAAGGATAAATAATATCACAATCAGCGCAATATGGTCTCAAACAATGAGGAATAATCGGGGCTTTAAAGCCAAAGGTCTCTTTTCGTACGGTTTAATCTCCTTATTAATAGCGATTGTAGTGGATAAAAAATATGCAGTGAAAATGCATGTTTATGGGGGCTGCATATAGTTGCCGGGCGAATTTGATAAACTATCTGCTTCAGAGGTAATTAAGGAATTGAAAACTGACCTTAACGGCCTTTCGGATAATGAAGCAATTGCAAGAAGAGCAAAGTATGGCCCCAATGCAATTACTGAAATCAGGGAAAACCCATTCCTGAAACTCTTAAAAAAATTTTCGGCGCCGATCCCATGGATGCTGGAGATAACAGCAATAATAACATTTGTTCTGGGCAAGTATCTTGATTCATACATTATCATCTCTTTGCTGGTTTTCAATGGCCTGATAAGTTACATTCAGGAATTGAAGGCGACAGATGCTGTAGCAATGTTGAGCAGCAAAATCAGGGTTAATGCGCGAGTCTGCAGAGACACAGTTTGGAGACAGATAAGTGCCTCAGAACTTGTTCCGGGTGATATAATCCATGTCAGAATGGGTGACATTGTACCGGCTGATCTGAAGGTTATTTCAGGAATTATTGATGTTGATCAGTCATCGCTAACAGGGGAATCAAGGCTTGTAAGACTTGATAACGACAAAAATGTCTATTCTGGATCGATTGTTAAAAAAGGCGAGGCAACCTGTGTTGTCACTGCAATTGGGGGATCCACATTTTTTGGCAAAACAACGGAGCTTGTTCAAATCGCTAAAGCCAGTTCACATCTTGAAACTCTGATTCTAAGTATTATCAGGTACCTCGTAGTCATTGATACATTACTTGTAGTTTCGCTGGTCATCTTCACGATTATCGTGGGAATCCCGATAACGGAGACAATACCGTTTGCACTCGTTGTGCTTATTGCATCCATACCGGTTGCGTTACCTGCGACATTCACGATTGCAAGTGCATATGGAGCTATCGATCTATCTCAAAAAGGTGCCCTGGTAACAAGACTGACTGCAATAGAGGATGCAGCCTCCATGGATGTAATCTGCTTTGATAAAACAGGTACCCTTACACAAAATAAGCTGGCTGTAATGGAACCGATTCCATATAATTGCAGTGAAGGAGACCTCATTTCTGCAGCTTTTCTTGCTTCGGACGAATCCAGCCAGGATTCAATTGACCTGGCAGTGATCAATTATGCAGGCTCAAAAGGAATAAATCCGGACAGGTCAGCTGTCAAAAAGTTTGTACCGTTTGATCCTGCCATCAAGAGGACAGAAGCAATAATTGGCAGAGATGCCGAAGAAACAAGACTGATAAAAGGCGCACCGCAGGTCATCCTTAAGATGTGCGAAGGGATCGATTATGAAGAACAGATGAACATGGTCACCGACTTTGCAAAGCGCGGGTACAGAACGATCGCCGCTGCAAAGTGCGATTCCTCTTCCTCTTCATTTCTAGGTCTCATCCCACTTGTTGATGCCCCGAGAGAAGATTCGAATGAACTGGTATCACACCTGAGGGATCTGGGCATTTCCACGAAAATGGTGACTGGTGATTCCACGGCAATAGCGCAGGAGATAGCGAAAAAGGTTGGGATCGGTGAAAGGATTTGCATAGCCAAGGACGTTATATCTGGAAGGAGCGATGTTGAATCCTGTGATGTTTTTGCAGAGGTGTTTCCAGAAGATAAATATGATATTGTAAAGCTGCTCCAGAAAAACGGTCATGTAACCGGAATGACTGGTGACGGCGTAAACGACGCGCCTGCCCTGAAACAGGCTGAAGTAGGGATAGCTGTTTCTTCTGGCACCGATGTTGCCAAGGCCTCTGCGAGCATTGTGCTAACGCATGAGGGATTGAGGGATGTGGTTAGCGCGGTTGAGGACGGAAGAAAGATCTATCAAAGGATGCTTACATACACGCTTAACAAGATTATAAAAACAATGCAGGTGGCAATATTTCTTACGGTTTCATTTTTCATTATAAGGTATTTTGTTACAACCCCTTTCGATATAATACTGCTTCTGTTCGCAAACGACTTTGTCACTATGTCAATTGCAACAGATAATGTCAGGTATTCAAATTCACC
>JAJZLW010000057.1 GCA_021850505.1 Thermoplasmata archaeon | reverse complement strand
AGAAGATTGACAAGGACAAGGATCTTTACGCGAAATACAGAACTGACAAGTGCGACCCAGTAAGGGAAAGCGAATGTATCTTCTGTATGGCCTGCGAGAGCGTGTGCCCCACCCGCGCAATTAAGATAACACCTTAAGTTTTTTATTGGAGTATTTCCCAGCAAGGACTCTATAAATTCAACGTGGTGGAGATATATGCAATTTTCACCGATTATCCATTTGGAATAATGTACGGGTTTTATTTTGGGAACCATCCCTTCAATTATGATTCAATTACGTGTTTGATGGTAGAATATACCCATATGAGATGTGTCAATTGATATAGCAACTCTATTTAGCGAATTATCAGGTAATAATAAGTAAAGAAGTATTTGGGTTTGTATAATTCAAAAATCAGTTTGGATCACCCTCTTGGTATAGGAACAAGGACTTGAAGGGAAAATAGGTCTTCGAAATTAATGCCTCCTAAAGAATTTCTAAATAGGCATATATATGGACTTTTTTGGTTGAGCAACTGTGATGGAATGTTTAAGAGGCCTGCATTGGGAAAATTAACATTCCACTTTTGTTATTGTGGGATCACCGTTTAGGAGGTGATGATCCCACGTATACGGGAATGGATATACACTCTAAAATAATTGTTTGTACGACATTGGATGAGAATGGAAATGTTGTGAGAAAGGATAGATTCGAGAATAGTTTTGAAAAGCTGGAAGAATATCTTTCTGCTTTCCAGAGAGGTGACAGTTTTGTCAAGGAGTCAACAGGATTCTATGAGTCTCTTTATGATTTCATAGAATCGCATGGATTCCAGGTGAAACTTGCCAATCCTCTGAAGATAAGATTGATCGCTGAATCAAGGATGAAGAACGACGATGTAGATTCTGAGGTACTTGCAAAGCTTCTGAGGAACAACTGGATCCCGGAATCCTTTCTGTCTGGAAAGAATATCAGGGAGATGCGCAGGATTGTGAGAACTGTAATACATCGGAAAAGAGATCTCACAAGGATGAAGAACAGGATCAATTTTGAGCTTCTGAGGTTGCATCTAAGTTATGATGTCAATCCTTTCACCTTGAAGGGAAAAATATTTCTGAGAAACATTAACAATCCGAGGATTCTATCATACCTGAATGTTATGAATTCAATCGAATCTGAGATAAGAAAGACAGATGCAATAATTGAGAAATATTCTTCCATTGATGAGATAAAGAATCTTCAAACCGTTCCAGGTATAGGGTTGTTCTCTGCTATGGTAATATATTCGGAGATAGGTGATATCAGAAGATTCAGTGATTCTGGAAAGCTTGTGTCATATGCAGGAATGATACCCTCAGTCCTGAATGCATCTGATATTATACACCATGGAAGGATCACATATCAGGGTTCCAGTTATCTCAGATGGATCATTGTTGAAGCAGTGCACGGCACATGATTAATGATCCAGGTTTAACAATAACATCATTCTACAAGCATCTGGTAAGGGGAAAGGGAAAGAGTAAGGCAACAATAGCGGCTTCAAACAAATTACTGAAAGCGATATACTGGACCCTGAAAGAAAAGAGACCATATTATTCTAGGAATCAGGCTCAATAGAATGGCCTCGCTTATTCAACGGATGGAAAGCATCGTAAGTGTGATTGAGGGAATCTGTTGAGAAAAGATCGGATTATCCATAGTGCTGGCAAGCAGCGGATAGGTGTATGATCGGATATTTCAATCACACATGCAAAGGAGGCATTGAAGGAGAATTAAGAATGAATTAAGAAAGATTAATGAGGCATCAATCCATTGATGCCCATATAACGGTATCCCTCTTAACATAGGTGTTGAGTAATTCCTCAAAATATTTTTTTTGCAGGATTAAATTGGAGTTGTGGTGTTCATGCCCAACCCCAATAGTTGTAAGTCAAAAAAGGATAATAGAGTTTGGTCTCTCTACAATGAATCGCTTGTAACGAGGATGGAGAACCTTCTCGATTTCAGTGCAATCGAGAATATTAAAGAGGATTTAGCTAAGCAGAATAGAAACAAGGTTGGAAGACCTTTCAGGTTGCCTAATAGTATAGTGGAGATATTCACCAGTATAAGATCGGTATTCAATGCACCTTTCTAGATCCAGAATTCTCTTCTTAGAAAGATGAGTGATCTGCTTGGAATGCCTGAGATCACATATTCCGCAATATATCTCAGAATAAGGAAGATAAGGGTACCTGAGATATGCAGTCTTTCTGCATCTGTTGCCATAGATTCAACCGGCGATTACACAATAAGGGGTGACTGGCTATCAGACAAGTGTGACAAGAAAGAAAGGGTAGATAAAGTTGCATGCCTCCGTTGATACTAATCACGTACAAGCACAGAAGATTGCGATCACGTCTGCGCATATGCATGATTCTCAGCTACAGCCTTTACTTGTGACAGGAAAGGAGGATCATATATTTGCAGACAAGGCATATGATTCCAGAAAGATATTCAATCTTCTGGATTCTAATGGTACAAAGGCAATCACCCCTATGAGAAAGAACTTCAGGACAACAGCAAGGGGATCTCCTCTCAGACATAGAACAGCAAGACAGATCCGAAACTTAGGGGAAGAGCAATGTAAAAAGAACAACAACTATGGAAGAAGATGGATAGTTGAGATATATTTCTCAGGATTAAAAAGAGTCAAGGGTGAAGTCATCAAGGCCAGAAATCTTGAATATGTCATACAGGAAATACCCTTGAAGGTACTGTATTACAATTATATGAGAAGTGATACAAAGGCTTACGGATAATTGCTCAAAACAGTTTTGGCATAGCATTCCTTCAAATACCCTTAGCTATAGCAAATTTGCATTATTGGTGCAATCACTTCATTTAGAAAGGTGATTAAACACTTTTTTTGAACTCACACAATTGGTAAATAGTAATATAATATCCAAATTTTTCCGATCGCTGTCGAATTGTCTGCCCAATTATCAAATCAAGCTCATAATGTTCTAAAAACTCAAAATTCTTAGCCGAGTATTTCATTTTATAATTCATCGGAAAAAAATTTCGTGACTAAATTAGTCATCTCCCGTCAAAAAGTGTCAGACAACACACACACGTTTTCGTTATTCAGTGTAAAGTAGTAAAATTGATAAAATATATATATTGGCGTGCGTTACTAACATTGGAACAATAAAATGTTCGGAACTGGTGATTACACGATGGATAATTTAGAAGACTATGAAAAAAAAATATTTAGTATGAAGGATTTGGAAGTTGAAGACCTAAAGAAACTGATCACGAAGATATCTGATTTCGCAAAGGTATCGCCTGATGGCTTCGTGAGTATAATCAACCTCGACACCAAGAAGGTTACAGATAAGGAACGCATACATTTAGTACTATGTGTCCGATATCTGCTAAACAATTTGCAGGTTAAGATTGGTCGTGAAAACCCTGTAAATGCGGATGTTACAGTAGATGAGCTCGCGAAAATTTTGAAAAAGCCACCGCGAAATATTAGTGCGCGTGTTAGTGAACTCAAAGATGAAAATGCTATTGACAGTCTGAGTAAGGGTGTTTATAGGGTTCGACTCCATACAATAGATGGACTTATTGAAAAACTAAATAAAATAAAAATGGAGGAAGGTAAATGATGACAGAAATAGAAGAATTGAAAAAACAAGTATCTGAACTGCAAATCAGAATAGAGACTCTTGAAGGCTTTCACAGGAATAGTCAACCAGTGCAACAAAGAGTTTTGTCTATAGGTGAATTTGTCGCAGATTACAATTCAAAAGTCTCATTAAATGACAAGACCCTATTAATAGGATACTTCAAGGAAATCTATGAGCATATATCACCTTTGACAAAAAGTGTCATAGAAGCTGGATTTAGCGAGGCCAGGGAGCATCCTCCGAAAAACATTTCTGACAGTATCAACAGCAACCTAGACAAGAAATTTTTCATGTTGGCGAAGAATCAAAAAGATGAAAAATCTTCTGAAAGAACTTTCAAAATAACTACAACAGGAATTAAAAGAGTCGAAGAAGACTTAAAGGGATGGGAGAAAAAGTAAGGTCGCAGAAAAGATAAGTGCAGTAGATAAGGTTTTGGAAAGTGACTTGACGATTACTATGGTAGTTTCTGCACTTAGTTTGGTACTGAACTCTACGTCAAGTCTCGCTTACTCCTATCCAATGATATATTATTCAATTTAGAACTACAAAGTGGGAAGTATCCTATTTGGGGGATTCTTGCTTTTCACATGGCTTGGAATTTTGAGACGTGAAAGTCTAATACTGTCAATTATAGTGCACGGAGTTTATATGGCCATCCTTTATATCACTACCGGCTAAATCAAAAAATTAAATTTACTTTCCTCAACAAGTGAATATTACTTTAATGAAACCAATAGGTTATGTAGTGCTCTGGCTATGTAATATAATTTTTATTCTTTATCTACTTGCCAAATGACACTTTATGTGTTTTAGCAGAAAATGGAGTAGTTAAAGAAGTGAACGATCCGATATACCGGTTAAGGGATCGACAAGTGCCCCTATCTCCCTCTATAGTTCGGGTAACCCGGTTTGGTAAAGGTTCATGGATATTGATCTTGAGGTCATGAAAAAGGTTTTCGGTGTAGGTTTTTGGAAATTCTCCTAGTTTTGTGACAAATTTTTATATTCAAACTTAACTTCCGCATGACAAACATTAGCATTGTTTCATGCAGAACCTGTGTTTGACAATGTTTTTTGGAGATCATCGGCGGTTATGTACGTGCACATTCACGTATTCTGGGATATGGCAGACCAAGTGTTTTCAGAATGTAGGAAGCTTTCAGGCTCTCCGATGAAATGTATATGTGCCTCTTATCCAAATTAACCGGAACAACAGTCAGACTGTTCAAAGACTTTCGTATGCTCTCTATTGTTTTTCCGGTACTTTTTTCCATGATCCGTGAAAGAAGAAGAGACAATACCCACACGAAAACATGTGCACTGATCCTCTCCGATTTCCTTTGATATACTGGCCTTATCTCAAAGAATGATTTTATGGTACGGAATGAGTGTTCGATTTCCCACTGTTTCTTGTATGCAGATACAACTTCACTTTCCGATAGATTGGTATTGGTAACGATCATGAACCTTCCGGTGAGATTTTCAGGATATTAATTCTCTTTTCACTGAGCACAGCACTATCTACTGAAAAGTTAACCAGTGATTTTATCTTATCAAGAGATTTCTTCAGATCTGCCTGATCATGAAGTTCTGATATTATTTGCTTTATCACATTGATTCTGTCGTCAAGATCCTTCAGATCAAGCTTTTCTCTTCCCCTATTGTGTACCGCAATGTATTTTCTCCTTTCGGCAAGTTTCCGCTGATCCTCAATGGAATCATTATCCTGTATTTCGTCTGTGTTCATCTCCACCCTCTTGATCAGGAGATGATCCATTGCAATTGCATCAGTGAAATCGGTATCCATCAATATTTTCCATGGAAATCAAAACCTTTTAATTTATCGGTGGACTTTTACCTAAATCGCCCATGTTAGATGTCACTATCACAGTATTTGCAATCGCAATCGTAACGCTTTCGATCGCCGCGGTCCAGGATATAAGATCAAGAGAGATTGACAAGTTTATATTCATACCACTTGTGCTTGTAGGGTTTCTCGGGGGCGTGTTTAATGGGGTACCTCTATCTATCCTAATTCTTCCAGTTGTGTTATTTATATCTCTATTTGTTAAGTTTGTTCCATGGATTTACGCTGTTATTGGAATAGCTGGCTTCGCTCTTTCTTTTTATTTTTCCCCGCCTGGGTATTTTTTAGAAATAGCGGTTGTCTTTTTGATGTATATGATGGGCATTGGCGAAAAACTGTTTGGATATGGAGATGTTAAAGCACTTCTTGCTCTCTCGGTTTCATTCTATACCCCAATTATCTATTCCATCCGCACACCAACTTATATCGAGTCGATTTTCCCCTTTGACTTCTCTCTCCTGTTCACCCTATCACTGGTTTCACTTCTATCTGTTATATACATCCTGCTCCTTTCTTTCCTCTCTGGCGACAAAATATCCCTCTATTCGCTTTTCTCTTTCAACTACGACGAGGAAAAACTCAAGAAGAATCCGAATAAGTATCGAGTGCGGGAAATAGGAGGGAAGAAGGTAATGGTTTACGGGATTCCGTTCATTGTACCAATTCTTATATCATTCATCATAGTTTCCTTTCTAGGCAGCTGGTACGTCCTTTAGGTGAATTAAATGACAAGCATTCTTCTTAAGAATCTAAAGCAGATAGTTTCCCCAATGGATCTTTCCAGCCAGAATTCAGGACCTGAACAGTCAAAATTATCTGTGATCACAGATTCATCCATTCTAATAGAAAATGATAAAATAAAGGAAATAGGCGACATCCATCAAAGTGCTGATAGAAGTATTGACTGCGGAGACCTTATAGCACTCCCGGGGTTTATTGACTCACACACCCATATAGTCTATTCAGGTTCCAGGTACGAGGAGTTCTATCAGAAAATAGAAGGTATGAGTTATCTGGAGATTCTTCGCAGTGGCAATGGCATTGGCCGAACTGTCAGGGAAACTGAAGCAGCATCATATGAAAAAATTTTGCTGGAAACAGCTGCTCGTGTAAAAGACGCCTCCTCTCATGGAACAACCACGATCGAGATGAAGACTGGATACTCCTCGACAGTGGAAGGCGAAAGTAAAATGCTTTCTGTTATGGAATCAATAAGTAATACAAACACTGTTCGGGTGATGAAAACCCTTCTACCTCTTCATTCAGTAAGCATGGGAAAAACAACAGGCGAACATGTGGACTTTGTTATTGAGAAAGAGATACCGAAGCTTCTCAACAGGGCAGACTTTGTCGACTCATTTTGCGATGCTGGCGCATTCTCACCAGAAGATACAGCAAGGCTTTTTTCAGCTGTAGCTCCAAAGCCTCTGCGTCTTCACGCAGACGAGATCCAAAACATTGGCTGTCTAAGCCTTTCCGATCGATTCAGGATATCATCAGCTGATCATCTTTTAAAAATCGACTCTGAGGGGTACAACAAGCTTGCGAAAAACAAAGTGACCGCTAACCTACTACCGATAACGGCATTCGCCCTGAATGAAAAATACCCATCTGGAAGGAAGTTCGTCGATTCCGGCATTCCTGTTTCGATCTCGAGCGACTCATCTCCCCTGACGAGAAATCAGAACATGCAGTTCGCCATTTATCTAGCAGTTAGATTCTGCGGTCTTAAAATAGAGGAGGCGATAAATGCTGCTACCATCAACGCCGCTTATTCATTGAATATTGCCAATAAGACTGGAAGTATTGAGGCAGGAAAAGATGCTGATTTAATTTTAATGAAGCTTTCGGATTACAGAGAAATTCCTTATGAATATGCATCGAACCCGGTTTCAATGACAATAAAGGGTGGAAAAATTATCCAGTGATCCATATTTGAATGCAAATCTTTTTTATCAAAGGTTATTATTTGAATACAGATTCGAGATTTAAAATGATTATTGATACAGACAGGATCCTATCTGATCTGAGAAAGATGGGCGCAAAAAAGATAATTCTTATGGTTCCAGACGGTCTCAAGCCATCTGTATTCTCTCTTTTTCAGGCACTTTCAAAGGAATTCGCCATAATTATCTCAAGCGACCCATTCTTCGGTGCCTGCGATGTTGGTGAGATGGCCCTGTATAATGACGTTGATGTCATAGTGCAGCTTGGTCATTCCGAGATTCCAAACATAAAATATCCCAAACCTGTTCTGTTCATAGAGTACAGGGAGGAGCGGGATCAGGATTTATCTAAAGTACAGTTCACCGAAATATTGGAAAAGGGTTACTCCAGAATAGGCCTTCTATTTTCCATACAATACATGAAGGCAGCTGAGCAGATTAGAAAAATGCTGGAGGAAAGAGGATTTCAGGTAATAGTAGGTAAAAACGACGGAAGGCTGAAATATCCGGGGCAGGTCCTCGGATGCAATTATAGCACCGGGCATTCAGTGAGTGAGTACGTTGACTGTTTCCTGCTTGTAAGCACCGGTATTTTTCATGCACTGGGAGCCCAGTTATCTCTGGAGAAGGAAGTTTTTCTGCTTGACCTGAATGATCTGACGATGAGGAGTTTGAAAGCGGAAACTGACCGGGCTATAAGGATCAGATATGCTGCGATTGCCAGGGCAATGGATGCGAAGAAAGTTTGCGTTGTCCTTGATACAAAGATTGGGCAGAGGAGGAGAAGTCTCGCCGATACTATTCTGCGGCAGGCGGATTCTGTCGGTCTGGAAACTGTAATGATCCACAGCAACAACTGCAGCCCAACCGAGTTTGAAAACATGCGCTGCGATCTCGTCGTATTCACAGGATGTCCAAGGGTCCCAATCGATGACCAGGACAAGTATCCAATGCCTATCCTCACACCTCAGGAATTCCAGATTGCCTTCAAATTTAAGAAAACCAATCGTTACATAATGGATGAGATTGTCTCAGTTGATTGAAGTATGCCCGAACACCAGAATCATGTCCCGAATCCTCATTTTCTTATGCAAAGTTAGATTTTCCAATTCATGCTATTTTTCCAATGAGGTAAGTATCAGTTGCCTCAACAACTTCACAAGAATGGAATGAATACAGTTGTTTTATATCTTTAATAACAACGGGTCTATAGGCTTCATCCCTTCCAACAGAGGTTTCATTCCTCCCATGTTCCGTTATCATAATGTTCTTTATTTTTCCAATCTGCCCCTCCATGCTCTTTGCCGAGATCGAATGATGCAGATCCGTTATCTGAGAGGTCCAGCGTTTAACAAGATTCGAAGGAGGCACTTTACGGTTAAAATCTGCTGTATATGGCCTGGGTGAAAACCTTGTTATATTTACGATCTCAGGTTTTGTATCCATCAGCAATTTCACTGTTTTTTCAAATGATTCCTCATCATCCTGATAATATCCTGTTATGATATCAGTTGAAAGCGTTGAATCCGGATATCTGTGCCTGTATTCCCTTACAATATTATTAAAATCTTCCGCATGATATTCACGGTTCATGGCATCCAGGATTCGGTCATCTCCGCTCTGAACCGGTAAATGCAAAAATTTGTAAACCTTGCCGCTCTGATATGCATTCATTAATGGATCTAAAATTTCAGAAGTATTCCTCGGCTCCATCATGCCCACCCTGATTCTGAAATCACCCTCAATCTTTGCGACCATATCGACAAGGTGATCAAGCCTGTAAGAAAGATCTTTACCATATGCAGCGGAATCAAGGGAAGATAGCCGTACTTCTTTTACACCCTTTCCCAGTTGGATTTTTATCTGTCCGATTATCTTTTCTACCGGTCTGGATAGCAGCTTGCCGCGTGATATGTGAGAAATGCAGAAGTTGCAGCTCCCGGTGCAACCCTGATTGATCGGTATGCCGTTAAAGATAGATGGTTCCTTGATATCAATATCGTCAAGCTTCCCACTGTAAAAAGACTTAAATTCAGATTTTTCAAGTACCTCGATGTCTTTGTCCACAAGAGAACCAGCAGCTACGGATGGGAGGCATCCTATGACCCTCACCTTCCCGTTTTCTTTAAGATTTGAAATTCGTCTCAGCATGCGATCCTCTGTATGCTGAATGACAACACATGTTCCAATAACCCTTATATCAGCTGCCGCAGGATCCTGAACAATCTCCCCCCCATCAGAAAGCAGGCTGTTAACATACAGGCCGGCCTCAGATTTGTTGAGCGTGCACCCGTATGATTCGAGGTATATCTTCATCAAAACCTGATTAAATTTTAGTTATTCTACTTTGCATTCAAAACTTCATTAATGAAACCAAGAAGTGCACTGTTATATTTTTTTCGCTCTTCCCACATCGTTAGGTGCGAGCAGTTTTCGAATATCTCAAGTCTTGAACCCTTAATCTCTTTATGTATTACATCTGCGACATTTGGAGTAACTTCGTCATACTGGCCTACAGTTATTAGTGTGGGTATCTTGATTGTCTTTATCCTATCTGTTATATCCCAGTCTTTAATTGTGCCGGTTATGGTAAATTCATTTGGCCCATTCATTATGCTGTAGATATTTCTTTTTTCACCATATTCCAATGTTTTCCTGACGTCATCCGGAACACTATCCATTCTCAGCAGATGCCTGCGGTAGAATTCTAAAACAGCCTCCAGATATTCGGGGTTTTTATAATCATTCAATTTTTCATATTTCCTTATCGCTTCTTTGAACTTGCCTGGAAGCAGGTCAATTAGACGGTTCATCTCTTTTACTGTCAGTGGCACACTAGAAAGACCTCCACTGACTATCAGCCCAATGAGATTATTCTGATATTTTAAAGAGTATGCAAGTGCAAGCGCACCGCCATAGCTTGATCCCATCAGGAAAACTTTTCTATTTCCAAAGGCTTTTTTTCTGAGTTCCTCTGCTTCCTCAACGCCATAATCAATCGTGAACTTGGATCGATCAGATGGCTCATCCGATCTTCCGCAACCAAACTGATCGTAAAAGAAAACGCTAATTCCACTATCTGAAAGATCAGCAAGCGGAAGAAGATAATCATGCGACATTCCGGGCCCCCCATGCATCGTCATGAGGACACATTTTTCATTTAATGCTCGATAAATCTTGCAATAGATCTTTAAACCAAACACATCTGTGAAGAATTCCTCCGGCTTTATTCCCATGCAGGACATTATTATCATTCAGGTTTAAAATTTATGACTTCCCTAAATCTTCTATTAATAATGGCAGTTTAATCACAGATCCAGAAAAATCTTTGTTGTTTCACAACAGAGCAGATTCTATAACAGTAAGTTATTCAGGCCAGAATTCTGGATTACACCTGTCAAGAATAGATAAATTCAGGCTGTTTATGCCCTGCTCTTTTCGTTCAGATTTTTATCTATTCTCCAAGCGCAAGTCTGGCGGCTTTGATCGGTACTATACATATGATTCTTGAATCTTCCATGGCCCTCATGCCATGGATCTCATCAGGCGGGATATAGATATATGCGCCAGATGTGGCATCCCGGTTTAAATGGCCTATCTGGACTGAAAGTTTACCTTCTATGACAAATATCTCATGTTCGTAGTCATGACTGTGTGTCGGGGTTGATTTGCCCTTATCAACAGTTATCAGTCTCATAGAAAAAGTTGGTGCTCCATCCTTATGGGTTATCAGCCACCTTATCCTTGCACCGCCATCCATCTCTAATTCCTCAACATCATTAGAATTTCTCACAAAACCAGCCTGTTCTGAACGGGATTGCATACAGAGTGATTATATCATTCAATTTATAGCAATGGCTTTACATATCTGCATTGTCTAAAATTTAAATTTGGTCAAATTAATATGTTTATCATGAATTTATGATCATCTGAGTTCGATCATCTTATATCTAAGAGAAAAGGGTTTTTTGTAGATCGATTTTTCTGTTAATCTATATCATTCCAGCTGGTATCAGTTCTGCGGGATCCCCTTTCTCATAAGATCATCAAATTGCTGTTCGTTTAACTTTCCTGTTTTAAGTGCAAGTTCCTTTATGCTTTTTCCAGTTGATATCGCCTCTTTTACTATCTTAGCAACGTTATCATAACCAAGAACCGGGTTTAAAAGTGCAGCTGATCCAAAACCGTGGGCGAGATGTTCTGAGCATACTTCCGAATCCGCTTTAATGCCGTCAATCAGTTTTTCCCTGAACATTTTCAGTCCAGAAGTAAGTATGTCAAGTGACCTTGTCAGTTCGAAATCTATGCCAGGCATCATTACATTCAATTCGAGCTGCCCAGCCTGCGCAGAAAAATTTACCGCCTCCTGAGCTCCAAGGACTGAATGGCAGATCATGTTCATCGCCTCCGCGATTGAGGGATTTACCTTGCCGGGCATTATGGACGATCCCTGCTGGACAGCTGGTATTGTTATCTCATGTATTCCCGCTCCGGGGCCGGAATAGAGGAGCCGGATATCATTGGAAATCTTATTGATGTCTATGGCCAAATTGGCAGCAGCATTCATTATCCTTGAAAAATCTGTCATGAACTGCATAATTCCCATAAGATTGCTAGAGGGGCGAAAATTCATTCCAGTTATGTTTGCAATTTCTCTTACAACATTTTCCTGATATCCAGGAGCAGTATTTATGCCGGTTCCGACGGCCGTTCCACCCGCATTTAATTCCATAATTTTGTCCGTGGCCCACTCCAGTTCCTCTATATCGTTTTCGATCGCATATGCATAAGCACCAAATTCTAAACCCATTGTGACAGGTGCGGCGTCCTGCAGATGGGTTCTGCCAGGCTTTACCACATGTTTGAGTCCATCCCGCTTTTTCGTAAACGAAGTATGAAGTTCCCGCATTTGCTTCAGCAACTTTATAGTTTTTTTTGCAGCCGTAACACGCATCATTGTTGGGTAAATATCGTTCGTGGACTGGCTCATGTTCACATGATCATTTGGGTGAATAACCGAATATTCTCCAGGTTTTTTGCCCATTATCAGTAATGCTGCATTCGCAATCACCTCATTTGCATTCATGTTAAACGAGGTGCCTGCACCTGCCTGGTAGACGTCAATCATGAAATGATCCTGATACTTCCCGGAAATAATTAGATCGCAAGCCTTTACTATTGCATCCTTCATTTCAGCATTTATCCTTTTTCCAAGGAAATTTGCAATTGCCGCCGATCTCTTAATCTGAACCATCGAAATAATGTGATCCGAATCGGCCCTCATTCCAGAAATCTGAAAATTCTCCATTGCCCTTCTGGTGTTGATGCCATAAAGTTCGTTATCCTCAATACTTACCTCTCCGATAACATCTCTTTCTATTCTTGACATAATAGTAAATTGCAAATGCCTATAAATCGGTTCTGGGAATTATTTGGACGATAATTAATATTAATTCTCCGTTAAACGATCTTATCATCTATTATTAAACGAAGAGAATCTCCATTATATTGTTAACATAATGCATGGAAGGAATATTATATTTAATCAGAAGTCAGAGCAATCAGAAGTGCAGTCTATTCCGATCATGATATAATTATATCATTTGACACAATACAGTAAGATATAGGAAGAAATAAAATAAGTTAACAGAGGGAATGATGAATAGATGCCAGATACAAAACAGATAATAATGCCAGGAGACCCGATTGAGGTTGCCGATCGCAAACCCCGAAATGGAGTCTATAAATGCGGCGATCAGAAATACTGTTCAGAGTATTTCGGTATATTGCAGGAAAGTGAGCAGTTTGTCGATGTTGTTCCATTTTACGGGAAATACCAACCCAGACGGAATGACAGAGTCATAGGAAAGGTAATAGAAATTGGCCCTTCGATGTGGGTTGTCGATATTAGTTCAACATATACGACCCTACTGCACATGAATGATGTTCCATGGAGAGTATCCTCCGGGGAGCTGAAAAGATACATGAAAGTTGGTGACTATGTCTATGCCAAGATACTCTCCATTAATGAGATTAAAGAAAGCTGGATATCTATGAAGGATGTAGGTCTTCGAAAGCTTGAAGGTGGGACTGTCATAAGTCTCCCGGCTCCAAAAGTGCCACGTGTAATAGGCAAGGGTGGAAATATGGTAAACATGATCAAGGATGCGACATTAACCAAGATCATGGTTGGGCAGAATGGAATCATGTGGCTTGACGGCGTGCCAGAGAATGTAATAATTGCGATCGAAGCAATAAGAATTGTAGAGAGAGAGGCGCACACCGTTGGCCTTACGGACAGGGTATCAAAGTTTCTTGAAGAAAGGAAAGGTGAAATAGTTGGGAACAGCAAGTGATAAAAAATTATTCAACGAAGATGGAACAAGACTGGATGGTAGATCGCCTGAAGATCTCAGGCCGATAAAGATTGAAACAAATGTACTGGAAAGAGCAGATGGAAGCGCTTTCATTGAATGGGGGGGCAACAAGATCCAGGTCGCAGTTTACGGTCCAAGAGAAGCCTACCCGCGACACATGCAGGATATAAACCAGGCATTTGTAAAGGCAAGATACAATATGGCGGCTTTTTCAGTGGATGAGCGAAAGCGACCAGGTCCGGACAGGAGATCTATGGAGATTTCCAAAGTTATTTCAGAGGCACTGCAGGTCGCAGTTATGGTGGAACTCTTTCCGAGAGCTGAAATTGACGTCTTCATCGAAGTGCTCCAGGCTGACGCAGGAACAAGAATAGCGGGGCTGACAGCTTCAGCGGTGGCTCTTGCAGCAGCTGGAGTCCCGATGCGTGATCTGGTGGTCGGATGCACAGCCGGAAAGGTTGATGGCAAAGTTGTATTGGATCTTTCCAAAGAAGAGGATAATTTTGGGCAGGCAGATCTGCCGATCGCAGTGATGCCAAAATCAGGTAAGATTGTCCTGATGCAGATGGACGGGGATCTCTCAACAGAAGAATTCAACCAGGCCCTTTCGATGATAATGAAGGCAACTGAAAGAATCAACCAGATCCAGAGAGACGCGCTTAAAAAGAACTATGCTGCTGACACGAACTGGGGTGAGTAAATTGCCGAGAGACGAACTTGACGTAATGTCAGAAATAAAGAAGAATTACATGATGCAGAAACTTAAAGAGGGTAAGCGTGCCGATGGCCGCAAGCTGGATGAGTTTCGTAAACTGACCATAGTTACAAACTTCATTCCACGCGCTTCCGGTTCAGCAATGGTAACACTTGGCAGGACTAAAATCGTTGCTGGCGTGAAGATCGAAGCGGGTGAACCTTTCCCAGACACGCCAAATCAGGGTGTTCTGACAACAAATGTTGAGTTATTGCCAATGGCATTTCCAACCTTTGAGGCAGGCCCGCCGAGTGAAGATTCTATTGAGATATCACGTGTGGTTGACAGGGGAATAAGAGAGTCCAAGATGATCGACATGCAGAAGTTAGTGGTCGAACCGGCCAAGAAAGTGTGGATAGTTTTCGTGGACATTGATGTAATTGACTATGATGGAAATCTTATTGATGCCTGCACAATTGGTGCCGTATCCGCGCTCTCAACTGCTATCATACCAGGAGAGACTATAGGACTGAAGAATTCGCCTCTTCCAATTACCTGCAAACCCGTTTCAGTTACAATGGCAAAAATTGGTGATGATATCGTTGTTGACCCGGATCTTGAAGAGGAACAGATTGCATCAGCGAGGCTAACTGTAACGATGGCAGAGGACGGTCACCTTAAAGCGATGCAGAAGGGAGAACCGGGTTACTTCACGATCGAAGAGATCCAGAAAGCTATAAAAACATCAAGTGATGTCGGTAAACTCATCAGAGAAAATTATCTGAAGTGATCTTATGGCAAGAAGAACTGTTAAGGTAGGGGCTGCAGGGAGATTTGGTCCACGCTATGGTGTTACAGTACGCAAAGAGTGGAATGAGATCTACAAGCAGAAGGTATCTTTTTACCAGTGCCCTTCGTGCAAACAGCACAAAGTCAAGAGATTAGCAAGCGGAATCTGGGAATGCAGGCACTGTTCCTACAGATTTGCTGGTGGTTCTTACACTCCTGATCTTGGAAGACCAGTAGTTGAGCAGGTGAAGGAAAATGTATAAATGTATAAGATGCGGAAAACCGCTTGAAAAATCGATAGGTACTGCTGAAATAGAATGTGAATGCGGTTCCAGGGTATTCATCAAGCAGAGACCAGCTGTTGAAAAAGTAATAATCACAAAATGATTTCTCATGGATCTTCGAGAGGAACTTGAAAAAATAGGTTCCTCGAATATTTGTACACGCTGCATCGGAAGGATATTTGCTAAAGTCGGTCACGGTCTTACCAACCCGGAAAGGGGCGAAAAGATAATTTTCACTGCTTCTGCCATTGGAATCAATTTAAACCCTGTCGATGAAAAGAGCTGTTCACTATGCCACGGTTTATTCGCGCAACTGAATGAATTGGGGAAAGTAGTGAAGGGTGACCTTGAAAAATATGAATTTTCATCATTTCTCGTTGGATCAGAAGCAAGTGCCT
This sequence comes from Thermoplasmata archaeon, assembly GCA_021850505.1. The sequence goes on along the minus strand of JAJZLW010000057.1, from coordinate 15,252 downwards.
CAATTCTTGAAACGGAAAAGGAAATCGCTTCACCTTTCAACTCATATGAGAGCATAAAGAAGGAATTCAACAGGGAATTCGGAAAAGTGCTCTTTACCCTTCTGAGAAAGGAGGTAGATCTTTCTAATCCTGATATCATAATAACCGTTAGTCTGGATTATTTAAGTTACAGGAAGTGGATAAAGAGTCTATATATCCGGGGAAAGTACAAAAAACTTGTCCGCGGTATACCGCAGACACGTTGGGTTGACGATTCTATCCAGACATCCGTTGAGGAGATAATAGGAAAGCCGGCTGCTGAGGCAAGCGGAGCAACAAATTTTTATTTGCATGCAGCTGGCCGCGAGGACGTTGATGTCCTTATGCTTGGAAGTGGAAGGTCCTTCGTTTTGGAGCTTTCATCGCCTGAGAAGAGATCGATCGACTTGAATGAAATAGCGAGAAAAGTGAACTCATCTAAAACAATAGAAATATCCGGCCTGCACTTTGTGTCCAGAGATGAGGTGGCAGAGGTCAAAGAATCCCGTCACGACAAAACCTACATGGTATCTGTCACTGCAGGTGAACCAATCAACAGAGAACTCATGCAATCCGTCATATCGCAGATAACCGGCAAAGTTATTTATCAAAGAACTCCATTAAGGGTATCCCATCGAAGAGCAGATCTGATCAGGGAAAGAACAGTAAAGAACGCACGCACAGTTAGACTGGATGAGAACCAGGCAATAATAGAGATAACAGCTGAAGCCGGGACATACATAAAAGAGCTTGTTACCGGTGACGGAGGGAGGACCAATCCAAGTCTTTCGTCCCTTTACGGATCTGACCTCAGGGTTGCTACTCTCGATGTAACGGACATAAAAACGGAGGAATAAAAATGGCAAAAATGTCACATGGTCCAAGATCAGGTTCAAGGATGAAGATGACAAAATCAATCAAGGAGAGAGGTTTTCCCAAGGTTAATGACCTAGTAAAGGGATTTGAGATCGGTGATTATGTAGCGATTAATATCAATCCATCCGAGCACCGAGGTATGCCCTTCCATAATTTTCAGGGCAAAACTGCGGTTGTGAAGGGCAAACAGGGTGAAAGTTATCTTCTCGATTTAAAAGTTGGAACCGTCCGGAAAACTATAATTGCTTTACCTGTGCATCTCCGAAAGATTGAGATAGGAAAAGCCTAAATTATAGATAATTATATATCACGAGGTGTAAAATTTTGGCTGAATATAAATATTTGACAATAACAGAGGCATTTGAACTGCTCTCCGAAAATGAGCCTTCAACAGCTATAGAGAAGCAGGGGCTTGAATATACCGAAAAATTCCATTCAATGAAGCCGGCGGATGTTAAGAAGGCCTATAAGGATCTATCAGCCATAGAAGGCCTTAATGAGAAGGTCATAGTAAAGATAATAGATCTCGTACCCAGAAGCAGGGAAACGCTTATGGTCATACTGAATTCCTATTCTCTCAATTTAACTGACGAGAAACTTTCAAAGATAATCGATATAATCAAAGGCATTGTGGAGTGAGCTCATGCCTGAAATGGAGGAGTTTGCCTTCGTACTGGATTATCTTGTCTCTGGAAGACCTGATGAGAAAGCCTACCATAAGAGCCCCCTCGTTATTTCAATTGGGTCAGAGGAATTCAAGCTTCTTGAACTTATACCGAAGAACAATGCAGTCATATCCGTAGGGGAGAAGGTATACATTGGAAAAAACCCGGAACTGCGTGTAAAGATATTATCTGTCAAGAGAAGGATATCTTACCGGGAACTTACAAATGCAGCTGAAAATGAGTTGCCGTTTATACTCGAGAGCATAATCAACGAGAGAGAAAAGTTTTTTGTTGATTTTTTCAACAACGCACAGCCCATAAATGCAAGGATGCATTCACTTGAACTTTTGCCCGGCCTCGGAAACAAGACCATGTGGAACATACTCGACGAGCGCAAGAAAAAGAAATTTGAATCTTTCGCTGACCTGGTCGAAAGGGTAAAAACCATTCATAATCCGCAAAAGATGCTTGCTGCCAGGATCGTCGAGGAATTGAGTGACAGGGCGCAGAAGCATCGTCTGTTCGTCTCGCAATGACCGGCAAAATACAGTATACTAAGAGATTTGGACAGGTATATCTCAAAAACAAGGAAATAGCTGAATTCGAGGCCGATCAGATTCCCGGAGGTTTTAGTAATTTACTTGAAATCGGCGCCGGGGAAGGGTTTCTCACCCATATCCTTTTGCAGAGGAACTTTCACGTCGATGCAGTTGAACCTGATCATAGAAATGTTGAGGTCCTGAACGCATTATTTTCGGAAAGAATTTCCAGTGGACAGCTCCACATAATTAAAGAAGACTTCCTGAAATTATCTCCCAGAAGCTTCGATGCCATCATTGGGAACATACCATATTTTATAACCGCGCCAATAATATTTCAGGTTATCAAATACGACTTCAAAGAGGCTGTATTGATGGTTCAGAAGGAATTTGCAGACAAGGCTGCTGCACTTCCAGGTACAGAGGGGGCTGGCAGGCTCACGTATTCACTGAACCTTCGTTCCTCTGTAAAATATCTGCGTACTGTACCGAAATCCTTCTTTGACCCGGTTCCAGGGGTTGACTCTGCAATTATTAAAATAACACCAAAACCGCTTCACAATACAATTCCCATAGAATTCGCTGATGGAGTTATCAGACGATTGTTTTCATCAAGAAGAAAAAAGATCAAGACTATCTATCCCGATGCTCCCGAAAAATATGGAGATAGAAGGGCAGAAACACTTTCCATGAAAGAATTCATGGAACTGTGCACGTCACTCCATGAAATTACTGCGTTGTAGTTTTTTTGAGTGGGGCATCATTGCCCTGAGCAACACCCTTCATACCAAGTGCAGACAGAGGTGAAAATGCACCAGCCTGCATTGCATCTATTGGTATCATCATGAGTGTTCCTTTTCCCTCCAGGCCAATTTCATACAGTATGTTCATCCACCTTAGCTGGAAAGCAATAGGATTTGTTGAATACTGGTTGGAAGCCTCCACCATTTTTTGAGCAGCTTCAACCTCTGCCAGGGCGAGTGTAACCCTTGATCTTCTTTCTCTCTCTGCACTCGCCTGCCTTGACATCGCTTCCTGCATGCTCTGAGGAACCTGAACATCTCTGATCTCGACTGCGGACACCTTCACTCCCCAGTGTTCAGTCTTCTCATCTATGATTTCCCTAGCTGCGCCGCCTATTTTTTCTCTTTCTGACAGCACCTCATCAAATGTATATCTCCCAACGACTTCTCTTATTGTGGTCTGTGCAGCAAGATTCGTTCCTGTTATGTAGTTCTCAATGTTAAGAACAACCTTCTTTGGATCGACTATCTGGAAATACATAACAGCATCAATATTCACTGGAACGTTATCCTGGGTGAATGACGCCTCTGTCTTGAATGCAACTGCCTGTATCCTTGTGGACACTTTCTGGATCCTGCTTACAATTGGCATAACGAAAATTATACCCGGACCCTTTATTCCTGCAAACCTACCAAGGGTAAGTACAATTGCCCTTTCCCACTCCTTTAATATGTGAAGCCCTGAAAGGAATATTATCGCAACAACAAGGATAACAAATACCAGCAGCGCTATCTCTGCGTAACCAACCGAACTCATGGACCTCTATTATAGCTCAAGTATAATACTTTTCGTATTATTTATCTGTGGCTCCAGATATTTCTAAATGCATTGGGCACTAACAATTGGTGCGACAAAATATTAACCGATCCAGCTATCGCCTTCCAATGGAATTTAAAGCAAGATTAGTTTCATGGAACGAAATCGTAGACTGGTGCCTTTCTATCAGGAAGGAAATTGTTAATTCATACAGCCCGGAGATAATAATTGCTCTTTCACGCGGGGGCTTGGTTCCAGGAAGACTTCTCTCTGACTACCTGTGGATCAAGGATCTTTACACAATTAAAACGGAGCACTGGGGAATAACTGCCTCAAAGGATGCGACAGCAAAGATCCGCGAGGATCCAACAATACCGGTTAAGAATCGATCTGTACTCATTGTAGACGATATCACCGATACTGGAAAGAGTATGAAACTTGCATCTGATTTCATCAAGAAGCTTGGCCCGGAAGAAGTTAAGACCGCAACGATGTTGCACATAGACCATTCTTCGTTTAAACCGGATTATTACGCGACTGAAGTTAGCAACAAGGAATGGACATGGTTTATATTCCCATGGAATATCTATGAGGACGTCCTCCGTCTGCTGGACAAAGCAATGATCGGTGAACACACAGAAGAGGAGATAATTACTCTTCTGGCGAGCAACTTTGATCTAAATATCTCGAGGCAACTCCTCCAGGATCTGCTTTCAAATTTCAGGCAGTCTGGTAAAGTTTTTCGGAATAACCAGAAATGGCGTATAATCAGGACCTCGTAATTATTGTTCCTGACTCCCCGTTTAGCGCGTCAAGGCAGTTTTCGATCGATGTAATGTTTGCCACAGTTCCTCCGTTCCTGATGAAATTTATCGCCGCCATGACCTTTGGTCCCATGCTGCCGCCACCGAACTGTTTTTCGCTATAGTACTGGGCTATCTGGTCAACTGAAATATGATCAATAGCCTTTTGCTCTGGTTTCCCGTAATTAATGAACGCATTCTTGACATCTGTCAAGATCAAAAGCCTGGAACAACCCGTGCTTGAAGCCAGAACCGATGAAGCAAGATCCTTGTCTATAACAGCCTCAACACCTATCAGCCTTCCATCTTTTCTAATCATTGGAGTGCCACCACCACCTGTACTCACCGGAAGAAAGTTTTCCCTCAGGAGGTTTATTATGACCCTTTTTTCGACGATCTCCACAGGGGCTGGTGATGGAACAAGTCTCCTCCATCCTCTTCCTGAATCATCCTTCATTGCCCAATGACGTGTTTTCATGAGCTTTCTGGCATCCTCTTCTGTGTAGAAAGGGCCGATAGGTTTTGATGGAGTGCGAAAAGCAGGGTCTTCTGCGTTCACAATCGTACGTGTGAATACGGAAATAGATTCTTTTGAGAGACCGATTCTGGTTCTGACATCCTCGTAAGCAGTCATCAGGATTTGCGAAATGAGACCCTGCGACATCGATCCGCACACATCTAGCGGCATAGGTGGAACAGTTCCAGCAGCCACCTCATTCTGGATCAATATGTTCCCCACCTGTGGTCCATTGCCATGTGTTATCAGGATTTCATGATCCGGTATCACCAGAGAGAGTTTTTCAAACGCCTCCGTTGCTCTCTTAACCTGTGAATCGAAAGTAGGGGAATCCCCCTTCTGAAGGAGTGCATTACCACCCAGTGCAATTAAGATCCTTTCCATAAAATCAAGGTTGAGTGTATCAACCCCGAATATTTAAACTGTTCAAGAATGGATAAATTACTATCTGATCAAGAAATTAGGGGTCATGAAAGTTGCACACACTCCAGATCCGGATGATTCGTTCATGTTCTATGGCATGTTCGAGAAAAAAATACCGACGCATTTTGATTACGATCAGGTAATAAAAGATATAGAAGCACTTAACCAGGATGCTTTGTCTGCAAAATATGAAATTACAGCCATGTCTGCACCGGCTTATGCCCGTACAAGTAATGCATATCACCTGACTTCAGCTGGTGCAAGCTTCGGTATCTCTTATGGACCAATAGTTGTTGCAAAAAAAGAGATTGACCTTAAAGAAGCGGTTATAGCCACTCCCGGTGAATTGACCTCATCCCACAACCTTTACAGGATGTTTATGCCACCCCCGAGAGAGTTTAAGGTTATTAGATTTGATCTGATAGTTCCTGCCGTGCTGGATGGCCAGGCTGACGCCGGGATAATCATTCACGATGAGCAATTGACATATCAGAATAAGGGGTTGATAAAAGTTGGCGATCTTTATAGCCATTGGAATTCTTACGCACCGGGATTACCAATTCCATTGGGTTTCAATGCAGCTTCATCCAAGCTTTCAGAAAAAGAAATAAATGGTTTCATGGATGATTTCAGAAGATCAATCAAGTATGGTTTAGAAAATGAGAATGACGCACTCAGGTATTCAATGAAGTATGCCAGGTACAGTGATCTCGAACTCGAAAGAAAGTTTGTCAAAATGTATGTCAACGAACTTACACCTGATTTTGGCGAAAAAGGGAGAAAAGCAATTCAGAAATACTTTGAACGTGCCTGGGAAATGAAGCTTATGCAGCAATTCAGGATAAACGTGATCTAATTTCTTCCTGGAAAGAGCAACCTGCTCAATTGTCGAAGGTCGGTGCTTCTTAAAGACTAATCGTTAGATGCTTCAGGTGCCTTTTCTTCCTGGGGCTTTCCAGGCTCATCTTTTGGTTCCTCTTCAATACCCCCATACTGGAAGCATGCAGCAAAATGTCCCGGTCTGACCTCCATAAGTGGTGGAGTCTGGGATTTCCTGACCTTTATAATAACATCATCCCCGGCCGGAGACAGTTCAATGCTTTTAACGGCTTCCAGCCTCCTTCCGCCTTCCAGCATAGATCTGGCTTCTATCAGCCTGTTCAGTTCCTCAACAAATTCGTATGAAACCCTTGAATTCCCCTCAAATGTTATGTGTATCTCATCCGCGTCGTCCACCGAACGTACATCCTTATAAGGAGGGAACAGGCTCAGCGTAGCTTTCCTGTTTACAATCAGCACCTCAAGTATAAGATCCTTCAGCTCTGACGGAGACCAGCCGCAGTCTTTGAATGCAACCGGGCACCGGGTATGAAAGATGCATCCCCTCGGCAGTGATGTATTTAACGGGACATGATCGCTTAATGCATTATCCAGGGAACTTCTGGGAGTCTGGAGAGATAAAGAATTAGCAATCAGCATCTTGGTGAAAGGATGTAGCATCCCAGTGTATATGTTCAGCGTTGAGGAGTATTCCATTACTCTCCCATTGTAAAGTACTATTACCCTATCTGAAAGCACCCGAATTGCATTCAGATCGTTTGAGGCAACCAGATAGGAAACCCCTCTCGCGTACTGATAATCCCTCAGGGTGTTAAGTATCTGCGCCTGCGCCGAGGTATCCATTGCTGAAGTTGGATCATCAAGTATTGCAATTCTTGGTTCAACTGATATCGTGCGGATAATGTTGACTATCTGCATCTGTTCAACCCCCAGCTCCTGTGGATACTTTACAAGATCGCTCTCCCTTAAGCCGGCTGCTGATGATGCCTCCTTTACTCTTGCCTCAATCTCTGAATCTGTGAGATCAGTTGCCCTCTTGAATGATTCAGCAATAGCCTCCCAAACAGTCTTCTTTGGATCAAGTGATGTTCTTGGGTCCTGAAATACAACCTGAATGTTTTTCTTTATCTTTCTAATCGTGCCTGTTTGCCTGCCAGAAATAGAGTAATTGGATCTAAGTTGTAACAACTCAGATCGTTCATTACCATTTTCCGGAAGCTCACCCTTATATCTTTCTTCAAGTGATGCTGCCTTTTTCATTGCGTCGAGTGGAGCTGCGAAATATGCCGCTCCTGCGCTCGTTTTTACCATACCCAGTATTGCCTTAAGCAGCAGGCTTTTCCCGCTGCCTGATTCGCCTATAATACCTACAGTTTCTCCCTCCTGTAATTTAAAAGTTATACCATCTAAAAGACTTACTTTTCTTGAGCTTTTATTAGAATCTGAGTCAACTCTAAGGTTTGCCACAAGCAGCAGCGTTGATTCATCCACGTCCGTCATTTTAATCCTCCTCGACCTGTTCAGAATACAGGAAGCAAGCCACGTTATGGCCTTCCGTCAGTGGAGCAAGTAATGGCTTTTTAAGGCTGCAGATATCCATCCTGAATTTGCACCTTGGGTGAAAGCGGCACCCCTTTGGTGGATCAGTCAGGTCCGGCGAAAATCCAAGAGTGAATTCAAGCTTGTCTGACTTCTCAGTTACCCTTTCAGCTGCAGAGAATGTATTTATCACACTGCTCGTGAACGGATGTTTTGAATCTGATACAATTGTTTCAGGCGTACCTTCCTCGACGATGTTGCCTGCGTACATGACCAATAAGCGGTCTGAAATAGAATTCAACACAGTCAGATCCTTTGAAAAAATGACGATGCTTAACTCCTTCTTCCGTCTGTGCTGCTCGCGTATAAATGACAGTATCTTCAGCTTAGTGCTGACATCATAACTGCTGGTCGGTTCGTCAAGAACTATAATTCCAGAGTCAACTGAAAACGCCATAGCTATGACCATCTTTTGTCTGATTACTACCGGAACATCATCCGGATAAAGATCAGCTATCTTTTCAGGGTCGTCTATACCAAGTTCGCGCAGTATCTGGTAGCAATATGAGAGAGCTACCTCTCTGATATGTTCGTATTTCGTTGAATTGAGAATTGATCTGACCAGGTCCTTGGGTGAGGTAGATGACTTCAACTTCAGTTCAACAGACTGCAATTCCCTCTCAAGGTCAGCTTTCAGTTCAGTGTCTTTCTCGTCGTTTGCCATTATAATATCAAGTGAAAGCTTGTTTTTCTGCAATTCAAGTAATAGGGTGTTTCTTACATTCTCAATCTCTGAAACATCAGTGCCTCTCTTTTCCTTTGAGATAATATCAAAAATCTGCTCATGGAGGTTCTCCTGGTCGGTCGAGTTTTCAAACACATTGAATATTAGAGACCTATTGTTGAAAATGGCGTTTTCTGTTAACCAGACACCTATCAACCTGTTTCTGCCAGCAATGTCAGGTTGTTGCTGAACAAGTTCAATCAGGGCCTCAACATCCTGGAGTGATGCCTTTTCCCTTTTTATTATGGAACCGCAAATACCGGCTGCATTTCTTGACAGAACTGTATATACCATATGATCTTTAAGCTTCAACCCGGGATTAAGTGAACGGAACGCATTCTCGGGCACAAGTGTAATTGAATGGCCCCTGATCTTTTGCATTATTCTTTCCTGTTCCCTGATCAGTGTTTCTCCAATTTTTCTTTTCTTGCCGGATGCAATCGAAGCTTCAAATTTTGCCAGGCTCTTAACATCCCTGTATACATTGAAGCCATTTATTTTGACAGAGCCTCCGACCACATAACCAGGCTCCATAAGCAGGTCAATTATTGAATTGGATACAACTGTTTTTCCGCTACCGCTCTCTCCAAAAATACCAAGAATTTCGCTTTCTCTCAACGAAAAATTAAGTCTTGTTATTACTTTTGAGACCCCATCTTGTGTAAGAAAATAGACCTTAAGGTTGCTGACTGACAGTGGGACTTCTGTCGTACCATCAATGTTAGTATTCATCATCTATCTCTCAAACCTCCATTTTTTCCTGTTCAAAGAAGATTTCAATCCTGTTCCAAGGAGATATACTCCAACACCAAACCCGATTATAAAAATGCCAGGAATAACCAGGGGCCACCAGTAACTGGTTCCAATATAAGCATCCCCCCACCTCATCATGTTTCCAATTTCAGGAAGATATGGATTAATTCCTCCGATGTTTAGGAAATCGACAGTGGCCAGCAACTCGAAAACCAGACCCAGGTCAAGGATTATTCTGATCGCAATATCGGGTAAAATATTTGGGAAAACATGGTAGAACGCAATCTTGGTCCGTGAATCTCCCGAAGCAACTGATGACATTATGTACATTTTCTTCTTTGTTGACCTGACCATGTTTCTAGTTCTACCGGCATAAAGGGGCCACCAGGTAATTGCAAGAGCAAAAGCAAAGCCCTCATAACCCAGGTTAAGTACTGCAGCAATGATCACTGCCAAGCCTATTACCGGAATCTGAACAAAGAAATCAGAGAATTTAGAAATTATTTTGTCAATAATTCCATTCGAAACCCCAGCATACAGTCCAGCAATCATTCCAATCCCAGCTCCAACCAGAACAACAAACAGTGAAAAACCGAGATCAAACTTTACCGCCGCAAAAGCCACTGGCAAAACGGGTAAACCGTATGAAGTCCCTCCAAATAAAAACCATCCTCCAGAAAAAAGACCCTGCGGTGTGGTGAGCGAATAGTTACCATGAAAGGTTGTAACAGCATTGCTCATAGATCCGGAAACACCAAGATATCCTGGATAAATCAGATCCAAAAGGCCAATTAAGAAATAAAATACTGTTATTATTAATCCTGCGATCGCAGCTTTATTTGTAAGTGACATTTTAACAGATTTTGTGGCCTGTTTTGATTTAAGTACCATGGTGACTGTTGGTGGCTCAAGGCGTTCCTCTGTTATATTTGGTTCGACCATCTTAATCCACCTCACCAGATGGATTTATCCGGTCCATGGCAATTCCCGAGATCAGTCCCGCTAAAATGATCAGCAGTCCGAATATAAAAAGCGAGTAAATTGCCAGTGGATAATTTCTTGTAGTTGTCACAGACTGGTAAAATGCCCACCCAATTCCCTGATAATTAAAGACTGCCTCAATTATTATTAGGTATGTCAGAACAGTCATCATTATAACTCTTATATGCTTTAAAACTTCATATCCACCCTTATCCAGAAGGTACTTCTTTGTGATCAGCCATTGAGGAGTTCCAGTGGCCCTCGCCAATCTCACGTATCCTTCCTTTATGGATTTGATAATACCTGATCGATATGTCTGGAGCAGGAGGGTTGAGATAAAGAAAACAAGCAGCAGAAATGGAAGTATAAAATGCATAAATGCTGAAGAGGCAATGGAAAGATTGTCATGAATAAGACCATCGATTAGTGGCACATGGGTTGGAAATGTTGCTCCTGACAGTGAATACGTTCCAGTTATACCAATTGCTGTTCCGTTAAACAGGAACCTGGCAAATGCTGCTAACACGAACACAGGGATAACAGTCCCTAATGCAGTGTAAGCTGAAACTGGAGAACTTCTCGATGAATGCGGTTTGTTACCGTAGGAAATTCCCAGCAATATTACAATTGGAACCGAAACTACAATCGACAAACCAAGCAGAAATATTGTGTTTGGCAGAGTGTATGATATCACCGCAGACGCGGTAAAACTCTTAAACGACCCAACGACAGGTGGAGCCATCCCCCAGTTACCGGTAAACGTGCTTGCGACGAATAAACCAAATTGAACCAGAACATTCTGGCCGCTTTCAAAAATACTTTTTCCTGAACTGGAAACATACTGTGAAAAAATGATCGAACTGTTCTGTAATTCCGCAGCATATAGAATTATGAAGAGAAATACCAGCAGGCCAATCAGCTCGATGACCGCGTATAAAACCCTTCTGGCAACACTCATCCATTTATTCATAATACTCCCACATCATGAGTAAGGTGTAATAAAATCTTTTTATTTTACTACAGATAATTTAAAAGGCACATTGAAAACATCGCGAAATTCATTATAAAAAAACATTTTTTCTCATATAGTATGTTTTAGCTTTAATTGTATACATCATGTATTAATATTGTCTTAAAATACGCTATCCTGACAGAGTATGACAAAAAGTGAAGTAGTTGTAAGAGTAGCTGGCGCAGCCGGGGAAGGCGTTCAGTCTGCCGGTTTAATTGTGGCCAAAACGTTTGCTAGGTCCGGACTAAATGTTGTGACTTATAATTATTATCAGGATATTGTGAGGGGAGGACAGAGCTGGTATCAGATCCGTGCTTCACATGAAAAGGTATTGAGTCAGGGTGATGGGTTAGATCTTCTGATAACCATGAACATCGATGGTCTTGTGAGGCATACAAATCCCGAGATAAATGAAGGCGGTGCATCCCCATTACAGGGAGTCGCAATTTTTGATAAATCTATAACCGGATATAAACAGCAGTCGGGTGTCAATTATTGTGCTATGCCTCTTTCTGAAATTGCATCAAAGCACAGCAAAGTCTCACTGATGAAAAATACTGTTGCAATCGGCGGTGCAATGGCTGCATTAGGCGTCGATTTCGAAACACTCGCAGGCGTTATCAGGGATACATTCGGCAAAAAGGGAGAAGTGGCTGAGCAGAACGTAAGTGCTGCAAGGGATGGATATGACTATTATACTTCCAATTTCAAGAAAATAGACAAGAACCTCAAATTTTCAAATCAGAGAAAGTATCTTGTTGGCGGAGGAGAAGCAATCGGGCTTGGCGCTGTTAGTGGCGGTCTTAAAATGTATATTGGCTATCCTATGACTCCGGCCTCTTCGGCTCTCGACTACCTTGCTTCACATGCGGTAAAGTTTGGGCTGTTGGTAAAGGTACCTGAGGATGAGATATCTGCAATAAACATGGCAATTGGCGCCAACTATGCAGGCGTTCGAGCTATGACGGGCTCATCAGGGGGAGGTTTTTCCCTCATGGTGGAAGCACTTGGAATGGCTGGAATGATGGAAATTCCGCTTGTGGTCTATGAAGCTCAGCGGCCGGGACCATCAACAGGGCTCCCTACCAAAATGGAGCAGGGCGATCTTAACCTAGTCTACGGAGCATCTCAGGGTGACTTTCCAAGGATAATTCTGGCCCCCGGAAGTGTAGAAGAATGCTTTTATCTGACAAGGGAAGCAATGAATCTTGCAGAGGAATATCAAACACCAGTAATTGTGATGTCTGATCTATATTTATCTGAACATTATGAGACTCTTAACGGGTTTGATTTCAATTTCAAGATAGATCATGGGAAGAGGGCAAAGGACAACCAGCCCGGATTCAAGAGGTATGAATACACTTCTGATGGAATATCGTACAGGGCTATTCCAGGGCAGCCTGGATTGATTCACAACGAGGACTCAGATGAGCATGGAGAGACTGGTGATGTTGTTTCAGATGCAGAAACCGATCCTAAACTGAGAGTAGCGATAATGGAAAAGAGAATGAGAAAGGTGCAAACTTACATTAAAAATATGCCTCCTACCAGAACCTATTTGCTCAATGATGCGGATTACGCTATTGTCCAGTGGGGTTCCACCAGAGGAGTAGTAGAAGAGGCAATAGATATTCTGAGAGCTAAAAATATAAAGGTTGGAGCAGTAGAAGTTAACAGGGTATTCCCTCTCAATCCGGATATCAAAAATCTACTCAGCGGAAAAAAGAAAGTGATCGTTGTAGAGAATAATTATACTGGCCAGTTCAACAGGTTGTTAAAAACAGAATTCCTTATCAAGACTTCACTCGTTCGTAAATTTGATGGAGAGGCGTTCTACCCGGGCCAGCTTGCGGAGGAAATTCAAATGGAAATAAAAAGAGGTGATTAAAATGGTGACAGTAGCAGATTTTAATGGAAAGGTTAAGCCGGACTGGTGCCCGGCGTGCGGCAATTTTGCTCAACTTTCTGCCTTAAAGGCAGTTCTGGCAGAGCTTGGAATAGAGCCGCACAACACAGTCGTAGTTTCAGGAATAGGATGTTCAAGTAACCTGCCAGAATTCATAAACGCATATGGATTCCACGGGCTACATGGCAGGCTTCTTCCTGTGGCTTCTGCAATTAAGTGGGCAAACCCAAAGCTTACGGTGATTGGTTATGGAGGTGACGGTGACGGGTTTTTCGAAGGTACTCAGCACTTTTTCCATACTGCGAAAAGAAACGTGGACATAACGTATATAGTATCTGACAATCAGATTTTTGGTCTAACAACCGGACAGGCCTCACCCACTTCTGAATTGGGGTTCAAGTCCAAAACCACACCGGAGGGGAATATCGAGAAGCCAATAAACCCTCTGGCATTTGGTCTTGCAGCAGGCGCAACTTTTGTTGCAAGAGGATTTTCAGGCGATCCAAAGCATCTGAATGAAATAATCAAGAAAGGAATACAGCACAGAGGATTCTCCTTCATAGACGTGTTCAGTCCGTGCGTGACTTTTAACAAATACAACACATACGATTATTTCAGGAAAAGAGTATACAAATACGAGGCAAAGGATCTGACCGACTTCTCAGCTGCATATAATGCAGTTCAGGAATGGGGAGAAAAGATACCGATCGGAATATTCTATCAGAAGCAGGAACCAACATATATAGACAGAGATCCCGTTGCGGCAAAAATTTCACTAGTTGAATCGGAACCTGCTCATCTGACAGAAGAGTCGGTTGAAGAATTTCTCTGATCTATACAAGTGTTATTTAGACCGGGAGGCAGCTTCAGATGACTGAACAAGGACCGGATGTTTCTGAAGAACTTTCCCGCAATAAAGCCATAGATAAACCAACTCCCCTCTCCTCGATCAGGGGCTGGTTGGATCAATCAGGTATATCGGATAATGATCAATCTTTCGTACCTGACATCCTTAAGGAAATCATAAGCATACTTCAAATCAACAAACAGTCCATTGCTAATTGCATCAGGACTGATACCGGGAAATCAGAACGGGCCGCGCTGAACGAAATATCAAGGTCAATATCGGCAATACAATCCGCCGTTGACAGCGTTGTCCATGAAACAATAGGAACCGGTCATGTTGGATTTGGAAAAATGCAGTTCCTTTCAGGTTCAATGAGAATTGGTAGCAGTGTTATAATTCCAGACATGTCTGTACCGGTGCTATCGCTGATCGAGAAACTTGTTCCTTCAATTATGACAAGGAAGCAGGCACTGGTTTTTTTAACAGATACCACTTCAATTACTCTTAATCGTCTTTTTGGCGATTTTTTCATAAATATTCGTGGTTTCCCTGCTTACCTGGTCAGAGATCCAGAAATAAGGTCAATGAGGTGGTATATCTCAAGATATCACCCACTCAATATACTGTTTTCAGGTTCAACCGATTTGTTTCAAAAAATTCAACGTTTATCAGGAACAGTACCTTTTTCAGCTGAAAGCCAATTTGGTTACAGTGTTTTCGCCTCACAGGGCTCAGATCTTGACAGACTTGCAGAAACTTTGGCTGTTGTATTTCAGGACAGGTCGCTGGCAAAATTTCTGAGACCTGCGGACATCATTGTTCTGGCAGATAATGCGGAATATCTGCGCAACCGTATAATAACGGAACTGGAAAAGACCGTTGAACCTTGGGTTGTGTACAATCAACCACAGGCAGAAACTTTTGCTTCATTTTTGACAAAGAGGAAAATGTCTGAGATAGATATTCATTTCTGGAAGGGATATGAATCTGGTGTATTTTCCCCCGCCCTGATATCTCCAGTATCAAAACAGAGCGATTCTTTAAGCACAGAAATAGATCTACCCGTCTTATCAATGCATGAGGTAAAGTCACTGGAAGATGCCCTTGCGCTGCAGGCTAAATCACAAAACCGAATGTATTCGTCTGTCTGGACATCAGACGCAGATCTTATCCAGCATGAAATTTCTTC
>JAJZLW010000047.1 GCA_021850505.1 Thermoplasmata archaeon | reverse complement strand
AGTTATACACCACTTGAGCGGGTGTGGTGTAGCCTGGTAACACGCGAGCTTGCCAAGCTCGTGCCTCGGGTCCAAATCCCGGCACCCGCATTTATTGTGTTTTTGATCCAGATTAGGCGTTCCTTTAAGGCATCAGAAAATCAAATTGGTCAGAATCTTATAGTCTAGATTGTCGCATTATGTTTCTAGTAGTCACGATAGTTAAATAAGCGTTTTCGATATCTAATCCGATATCGATTGAAATCTGATAAAGCTTCACGTTTTGACCCGGTCCATAAGATGTCCAGACATGAATTTTCAAACTTAAATTTTGTAAGATCATTCCGAAGGCACGGTGGAATGAAATATTACGTTTTGTGGCTTTTGAGCGAAAAGGCGATGAAGGG
Organism: Thermoplasmata archaeon; assembly: GCA_021850505.1. Next base: position 5,382 of record JAJZLW010000047.1, on the reverse strand, counting down.
TTCAGAGCTAATGGATGAAATCCAGACACAGTCTATGGGGTGGTGGAGACCAAGCCCTGGCACAATTTATCCTCTCTTAAATAATTTGGAAAGAGACGGCTTCGTTCGCCGTCTGAAGGATTTAAAATACAGTATAACTGAGAAAGGCCTTGCTGAAATTGGCATTTCAAAGGATGGTAAGACTAGGGAAGATGATGAAAACTGGACTGCAGGTAAGGTGATCTCTGAGATGGAGGGTTATGTATCTTATTTGGAAGAAATATCTGTTGAAGTTGGGATACATAAAAAGGGTATTGAGGACATAATAAAAAGACTCACGAGGCTGATAGAACCAAATGGGCAAGAAAAGAGGAAGGTAAGAAATGGAAAACATAATTGAAACCAAGGATTTAACAAAGATTTACAATGGAAAAGTAAAGGCCGTAGATAAACTGAACATCCAGATACGGGAAGGAGAGATTTATGGTCTCCTTGGACCAAACGGCGCAGGTAAAACAACGACTATAAATATGCTAATTACGAGAATAACGCCGACAAGCGGCACTGCGACTGTAGCAGGATTTGATATAAGAAAACATTCGCTTGAAGTTCGTAAAACTATTGGCGTTGTTCCCCAGGACTTGACAGCAGATGAGGATCTATCTGGTCGCGAAAATTTATTGATGGTTTCCCAGTTCTATGACGTTCCAAAGGAAGTTGCACATGAGAGAATCAAGCGGCTCCTTGAACTCGTGGACATGACAGAACCTGCAGACAGGCTAGTCAGGGGTTATTCAGGTGGAATGAGAAAACGTCTTGAGCTCATTGTTGGGCTTGTAAATGAACCTAAGATACTTTTCCTTGATGAACCCACGCTCGGTCTTGACGTTCAGACCAGAACTCAGATGTGGAATTATGTAAAGGAGATACAAAAGAAACTGGATGTTACCATAATTCTCACTTCACATTACCTTGAGGAAATAGATGCTCTTGCAGACAGGGTTTCAATAATAGATCATGGTAAAGTACTGATTACAGGAACGCCCAATGAGCTTAAGGCATCCCTAAAAGGTGATGTTGTTACTATAACATTAAAAACAGATGAGGATGTTGATAAAATGAAACAGGCTCCAAATGTTGTCGAAATAAACGAATCCGGACCTAAAACATTAAGGATAAAAGTTGCAAATGCAGATGAGGATCTCCCTGAACTGATCAATTATATTTCAGATAATCATCTGTCAACTATCAAATTAACGGTACAGAAACCATCTCTCGACGAGGTTTTTTTAGAATATACAGGACGGGATATAAGGGTCGAGGAACCTGGTGATGCCCGGAAGATGATGATGAACATGAGGAGGGTAAGAAAATGAGCGGCATTGGGCCATTGACTGTCAGGGAACTAAAGAAATGGTACAGAAACCCTGTTTTCTTTATTACCGGGCTCATCCAGCCATTCTTCTGGATAGCACTGTTTGGCAGTGCTTTTGATATCACCAAGTTTTTCCCCTCTGCGTCTACGGCGATTCTTGGCGGAGCTCCAAATTATATCACATACATTGTCGGCGGGGTACTTACAATTACAGGTCTGTTCACGGCAATGTTTGCCGGCACGAATATTATATTTGACAGAAGGCTTGGACCAATAGGCAGGTTTCTCGCATCGCCGATCAGGAGAAGTTCAATTGTTTTCTCCAAGATAATTTCTGCAACAATCCGGGTACTCCCCCAGGCACTTATACTAGTTGTTGCCGCTTTATTGATCCCGAACGGGCTTAAATTTGTGCATGGTTTCACGGTACTCGATGTTCTTGTCGTAGTAACTGCTATAGTACTTGTATCATTCATATTTGCATCAATATTCAGTGCAATAGCGATAAGGATGACAAACATGAACTCAATATTTGGTATCGTAAACCTTGTTAACTTACCGCTATTATTCGTGAGTTATGCAATGTTTTCGCCTGCAATGATGGCATCATGGCTCTCTGACGTGGCAAAATACAACCCAGTCTCATGGTCCGCTGAAGCCATCCGGATGGTTATAATAAATGGGTCATTGACCGTATCCCAATGGGATCAGGTGGGCGTCTGGTTAGGTGGACTTGCAGTCCTCGCTGCTTTTATGATCTTGCTGACGGCTTTCCTGGCAGAAAAGGAAATAAGAGACTGATCTCAACCTAATTTTATATTATTCCATCCTATATACAATAAATGCGAGCTTTAATCGTTGGTAGGTTCCAGCCATTTCATAACGGGCACTTTGAGGTCATAAAATCAATAATAAAAGAAAATTTTTCTGTTATAATAGGAATTGGAAGTGCCCAGTATTCACATACTTTGAAGGATCCTTTCACAGCAGGAGAAAGACATCTGATGATTTCATCTGCACTGGAAGAGGCGAAGGTTGAGAATTTCTATCTTGTCCCGATAGAAGACGTAAATTCAAACCCTCTCTGGGTTGCACATGTTGAAGCACTCACTCCAAAATTCGACAAGGTATTCACCAACAATCCGCTCGTTAAGAGGCTTTTCGGAGAGAAGAACTATAAGGTTGAATCATTTGGTCTGCTTAACAGGGCCGACTGGTCCGGCACGCGGATAAGGGAAAAAATGCTGAACGGTGAAAAATGGGAGCACCTTGTGCCGCCTGCAGTTGCAAAGGTAATAATGGATATAGACGGCATACAGAGGCTGAAAGACCTTTCAGCTTCCGATGAGGATTAATCATACAGCATATTCTCTTCCACTTCAGCTGCTTTTAATATATTATCAATGACCACAAACTCATCCGGCTTGTGATAGGATTCGGGAGCTGATATCCCCCACACTACAGCATTGATACCCTTTCTCCTGAAAAAGGCTGCACAGGTACCACCACCAATACCGATCGGTTTCCCCTCTTTGCCAAGAATCTTCATTATTGTCTGATTGAGGATCTTGTATACCTCTGAATTTGTAGATGTTGGATGGGGTGCCTGTTCTTTCTGAACTGGTTTTATATTTACCTTTATTCCCGTCGTGTTTGTAAATTCAGTAGCCTTTTCTTTTATGAAATCCATGAGGAGATCCAGGTCATATTTTGGAAGAACCCTGCAATCCATATAGAAGACATCTTTTCCAGGAATCGTGTTAATGTTTTCGACATTTTTATCATGTTTGGTAATGGCGAAGGTAGATTTAGGGTACTCAAAAGTCTCATCTGAATCAGAGAAACTGGAATGAAGCTGCTGGTCAAGCGCTGTTAAAAATGCCATTGCGTTACTTGTCGCATTCAGTGCAAGATCCGGCCTGCTCGCATGACCCTGTTTTCCCTCAAAAGTAAACTGAAGCCAGAGTATGCTCTTTTCTGCTATCTCTATAAGAAGACCATCTGGCGTACCGGAATCCGGAACTACAACAAGATCCCGGTCAGAAAATATGTTCTTGCTAAGAAGGTGTGAGATTCCATATTCGCTTCCAGTTTCCTCATCAGCCACGAATACCAGACCAAGATTGTATTTCATTCTTGATTGATCAAGGTGCTTAATTATTAGCAGTGATGAAATTATACCCTCTCCGTTGTCCGCAGCTCCCCTACCATATACCCTGTTACCTTCCACAGTAGCAGTGAATGGCGGCCGCGTCCAGAGCTCCGGTGATCCCTCAGGAACAGTATCTATGTGAGATACAAGCCAGAGGGTCTTATCCATTTTGCCGATCTTGAGAACAATGCTTGATCTCTTTTTCCCTGAACTATCTGTTGTATCATACCTGTTATAGTTTTCGAACCCCATTTCCTTTAGTATATTGCATAATTCATCGGCCTTTGCACCTTCTCCTTCACCACCGGAAGATGGAGATATCGATTTTATCGGAATTAGTCTCCGGAGCATTTTGATTACAAATTCTGTATCTTCATTCTCTACTGCTACTGCCATAAGAGTTCAATATACCAGAATATAATAATTTAACCTGAAATTTAGAGTTTCCATATGATTAAGTCGGAAGTAGGTGTTTGATGGTGTTAACATTCAATCAGAGGATGAAGATCTCCTCCGCCTCCTGTCAATAAGCCCTATGATTCCAAAAACTATCGCTATAACGAAGAAACCTATTGCTACGTCATATTCATTCGCTTGCGAATAGTAACCGCAGTTTAGGTTTATGCTCGTAGCGGGCAAAAAATTACCAACAATGAGTGAAACCCCACCGAGAATGAATGATGCAACCGATATTGCCTCAAAATATTTCATGAATGCCATCAAAGCTGATTTATTATAAATGTTTTTGTGAGGTTTTCCAAATATTCAATTTCTCCAACTGCTTGGAGGGATATACCGTCATCTTTCAACGTTTGTATAAAAGGCCTTATACCTGTATTTCTTAGAATCTGGTCGTTTTTTGCCATTCTCATTTTCATAACTTCTGATAAACGTCGGGTTTCCGAAGATATCAAAAAGGGTCTCATCCTCACTGTTCAGTGTCAGCAGGTACTTTCCCTGAAGCGTTTTAATGTGTTTAGCCAGGTCAGCGAAATCGATTTCCATGAAATCATAATCATACCATATCTTACCTGGATATGGAGGATCAAAAAAGAAGAAAGTTCCGGCTTTATCAAACTTCGAGATAAGTTCCCTGAAATCCATATTATGTATTGTCCAGCCGGATATATTTTTTGAAATCCTATCATAGATTTCAAGGGTCCTTTTTAGGTACGCTTTATAGGCCTTTTCTTTTCCAGTAGAATAAGTTCTACCCATCCCGCCAAATGACGTCGAGAATGATACTACATAGTTTACAGCTTTTTCTATAGCATTTCCATCTCTTTTCGACACTGGACCCCTTTTGGGATTTACTTCGTTTCCAGATGAATTTAAAATATCAAACACTTTCCTTGTTAAAGCTGACTTGAATTCAGAGGTACGATGTTTAATGGCAGAAAATACTGTTACAAGATCACTATTTATGTCGTTGTAGACAGGCATTTTGGAAGGTATATTTAGCAGTACCGATCCCGATCCTCCAAAGGCATCCACGAACGTGTCGCATTCAGAAGCTCTGAAGATTTCTTCTATCACAGGAATTATGGAAAACTTCGCGCCTGGATATTTCATCAGTCTTAGATAAGGCACTGACACGTTATTGCTACGACCTCTTAACATTTTTCAGTAATAAATCTCATGCCCAACTTAAGATATCATCAGTCTGTGTATAAGCTCCGGTTTCCGAAAAATACACCTATGTTGACAGTAATAAACATGCAATCCTCCCCCTTCAGTTTTGTTAGGAATGAAAACTGCTAAATCTCAAATATGCCATTGGAATGAGCGGCAAGGATGATCAACAAAAAGACCGATTCCAGTGAATGGTATAACGAAATAATAGAACTTTCGGGGCTCGTTGACAAAAGATATCCGG
>JAJZLW010000097.1 GCA_021850505.1 Thermoplasmata archaeon | reverse complement strand
ATGCCATAGTTGTAAGAAGCAGAACCAGGGTCACGTCAGATCTTATCAAAAGATCCTCCAACTTGAAACTGGTGGCCAGGGCAGGCGTGGGACTGGATGGGATAGCACTGGACGATCTCAAGGCAGCAAACATATCTGTCCTGTCTGCTCCCGAAGCCTCTACTGAATCAGTTGCTGAGCTTACAATTGGTATGATGATATGCGCAGCTAGAAACATACGAAACCTCTCTTTAGAAACAAGGAAAATGAAATTCAGGAAAGAAGCAGGCATCGAACTGAGGGGAAAGATTCTAGGTATTATTGGATTAGGCAGGATAGGTTTCAGGGTCGCTCAGGTCGCGAAAACGTTTGGGATGCACATTGTATATTACGATCTCTTTCCGAACAACGAAAGGGCGATGGAAGTCGATGCCAGGTTGCTGGAAATCAAAGAACTGGTGGCTGTCTCAGACTTCATCGGAATATTTGTTACTGTTAAAAAAGGTGATAGACCCATTCTTGGGAGGGACGAGCTGGATCGCATCAAACGTGGAGCTATTATAACCAACACCAGCAGGGCGTCAGCGATAGACGGTGCATACCTTCTTTCCATGCTGAAAACCGGACGCGTCGCGTTCTATTCGGCAGATGTGTTAATGGATGAGCCCCCCAAAGAGGCGTGGGAGAGAGAGCTGATAAGCCTCGACAATGTTATGATCACACCACACATTGGCGCCCAGACCGCAGAGGCCCAGAGAGCTATCGCGGTTTCAATCTCTGAAAAAATAATTGATTTTTTTGGTGGAAGTAAATGATATTGACTCCCGGTCCGGTAGAGGTATCCAGTGAAGTTCTATCAGCCTCACAAAAGCATATGCCGCACAGATCCGGAGAGTTCAAAGAGATAATGCGCAAATCCCTCCAGATCCTAAGAGATACAAGTAAATGTCAAAGAGTTGCAATTACAACGGGTTCCGGGACAACAGCGGTTGACATGATGGTCCACTCCCTCCTCAAGACGGGTGAAAAGGTTGTCTCCATCTCATATGGCGAGTTTGGTGAACGCCTTGCAGAATCAATACGAAGGAGGGGTTGCGATTTACACGTCCTTGGATATAATGAAAATCAGCCTGCAGATCCAGATATAATATTACGGGAGGCCAGAAAACATGGAGTCTCCTCAATTGCATTGGTGCACAATGAAACAGGTAATGGAACGATGCTATCCAATCTTCATGAAATTTCAACAGTTGCGAGCGAGAACGGCTTAAATGTAATAGTTGATTCTGTTTCAGGATTTGCTGCGCTTCCTCTAGAAATAAAAAAATGGGGGATCTCTGCAGTTGCGACCTGCGGCCATAAGGGCATATCCTCACTTACGGGCATTGCAATCAATATCCTGTCAGATGAAGCTGAAGACAGGCTAAATACAATATCTCCAGCGACACAGTACCTCGATTTGAGGAATTCTCTTGCATTTATGGAAAAGATGGAGACGCCTTACACCCCGGCAATAGGATCATTTTCGGCTCTCAGCGTTGCTCTTGACGAATTGTCCAGGGAGGGCATAGAGGAAAGAATCAGGAAAACACGAGGGTACGCAGAATATGTTATTTCTGCGCTTCAGGAAAAGGGATACAAAGTTACCGGGACAGATCAAACCAGATCAGATTGCGTCCTTAACATTGAAACAAAATCCAACCCGGCTGCCCTGATCAGCAAGCTGCATGAAAGAGGATTTGAAGTATCTGGTGGAATGAAAGAACACCGGGGAAAGGCCGTCAGAATAGGTTTAATGGGCCATCTTCAATTCAAAGACATAGTATTATTTGTAGAAACATTCCTGAAATTAGAAAAAGGAATTGTTTGAAATATTATAAATTATAAAAGTTTTATTGAATTGCAAAATTAGAGAGGGTGTCCGGAAGCACCCTGGTCTACGTTGAGGGAGGAGGCCTGTTCAAGGCTCATGTTCTTTGTTTCTCTTATCGCTATTAGTGTTAATATCACACCTGCGAAAGCAATTCCAGCCAGCAGATCAAACAACACTGGAAAACCAGAAGTGGCTATTATTGTTGGAACCAGGAAAGTGAATATCCCAGCACCAAGTTTCCCGGAACCCGCTGATATACCATGTGATGTCGTTCTTATGCTGGTTGGAAACAGTTCGGTTGGTATGATAAAGGTGGTGGAATTGGGTCCGATATTTCCGACCAGAAACGAGAGTCCATACATTGCTATAAAGAGAGAAAGATCAGTTTCGATTGTTGTAAAGCGCAGTGCGAAGACGAAATATATTATTGCCATTACAGAAAATCCCGCCCACTGAAGAAGCTTTCTGCCAGCCTTATCAACAAGACCCACTGCGATCCAGTAACCTGGCACTTCAAACGCAAGCGCAAGTATTGTGTTTCCCTCCGCAATATGGAATACGGTCTGTGCAAGGTTACCTTTTACTGCTCCATACCCTATGAGGCCAAGAACCGTTCCGCTATTGACGGAAGTGCCATAAAAAGCCATATCGAAAATAAACCAGGATCCTGCAGTCCCAAGCAGGAACAACCAGTATTTATTTGCAATCGCTCGATTTATTCTTCTTGAAAAGTTAGGAGCTCCGTTTGTGTCAACAGCCTTTCCGGTCGAATGCTTTGTGGCATCTATCACTGCTTCAGATGCAAGCGTCTTGTTTCCAGCCTCCAGAGAATATCTTGGGGTTTCGAGTATCTTTCTCCTGAGGTATATTACTGAAGCAGCAGGAATTGCTCCGAATCCAAGCATGAACCTCCACGACTCTGTGACCGGGAGGAAAGCAGTTGAAGCCAGTCCAACTATTGCACCCGCAAGAAGCCCGAAACCCTGCATCGCAAACACTGAAAGCACCAACTTACCCCTGCTTTTGACATTCGAATACTCGCTCATTATGGTTGCACTTATTGGATAATCCCCACCAATTCCTATACCTAGTATAAACCTGGAAATGATCAACATAGTTACGTTGACGGAAAAAGCTGAAATTATTGCAAATACGACCAGTATAGACATCTCAACTCCATAGGTGAACTTTCTACCCTTCTTATCTGCAATTCTGCCGAATATCATCGCACCCAAAAATGCACCGAAAAGGGCAGCCGCCCCTATCATGCCAGATATAAAGGTGTTTCCAGCGATCTGGCCACCAAACACCACGGAAGATTCTATTATCGGTGCTGCTGTCGATATGACGAACAGATCATAGGCATCTGAAAAGAAACCCATTCCAGCAACGAATATTGCTTTTCCGTGGAACCTGTTGACCTTTGCCTGGTCAAGATTCTTTAACAAATCGTTGTCGTTATCTTTACTCATAGTCTTACAAATCAATAATGGGGCGAGATAATATTAATCTAATTCAAATATTATATATGTCTATATAGTGTCATACATATACCTATATATTAAATAGATTCAAATGTTACAAAACTTAATCTTAAGACGCACATGTTCTAGAGTTTATATGACCGATTCAAGACTTTCAGCAGCTCAGAAAAAACTGATTGATCGCTTTTCTGCCGCAAAGGATGGTAAGAGAATTATAGAAAAGTACCTGAAAGAAACAGAAAAGAAAACCGTCGAGGATCTTACTCTCCAGGAGGCATCAAGACTCATCACGAGGATAAAGGATGGCAGGATTCAGGCACCCTCGACGAAGACTTCTCCAACAGTGAAGCAGGCCACGCTTATAAGAAGCCTGCAGGATGGTGATGAAAGGATCCGAATAACAGCGGATTACCTGCGTAAGATGGGCATAACAGAGATATCGGAGCTTTCAGTTAGCCAGGCCTCCCAACTGATTGACAGGCTCCTGGCAGCAAAATCAGGAACCAAAGAAGAAAGATCAATGAGCCCCGCTACCATGAAACAGATAAGGTATATTGAAAAACTCCTGGAAAATGAAAAATTCAAAAAAACAGTTGAAGATCTTCTCAGAAAGTACCGGAAAAAAACAGCCGATGAGCTGACACGGAAAGAAGCCGGTGAGATAATAGATAGGGTTATTGAAATACAGAAGTGATCTGATCGGAACAGGCAGAATAGATATGTTAGATATTTAAAAGGTAAAGCATTACGGTTAAACCCAATGGAAAAGATACTAGTAAATTGCGCTTTACCGTACGCGAATTCACCACTTCATCTTGGCCATATAGCCGGCAGCAACCTTGGAGCTGATATATTCGTCAGGGCTCTGCGGCTTATTGGATATGATGTTTTATATGTTTGCGGAAGCGATGAATATGGAACTCCTATAACAATTCAGGCTGAAGCAGAAAACGTGTCCCCAAGGGATATAGCCGATCGGTATCACCAGCAGCATGAAAGGTCGCTTGCTGCGATGCAAATTAAGTTTGATATTTTTTCACGAACAACCTCACCCGTTCACCATGAAACCGCTTCAGAACTATTCAGGCAGTTATACAATAATGGATACCTAGAAAGAACCACAATGATTTCCCCATTTTGCCCGACCTGCGGGAAATTCATGCCTGACAGGTACATCGAAGGAACCTGTCCATATTGCGGAAACAGGAGGGCAAGAGGGGATCAGTGCGATGAATGCGGAAGAATACTGGATCCAAGGGATCTGATAAACCCAATATGCATAATTTCTGGAGACTCGCCGGAATTCAGGGAAACGGATCATCTCTTTTTCCGCCTGGATAAATTCCAGGGCAAGCTCGAATCCTGGATAAATTCGAGGACAGACTGGAAACCGCATGTACTTGAGTTCACAAAAGGACTTTTAGCAGCAGGCCTGAAACCAAGACCTGCCACCAGGGATATGTCCTGGGGCATCCCGGTGCCAATACCGGGATTTGAGAACAAGGTAATCTACGTTTGGATCGAGGCTTTGATGGGCTACCTTTCATTCGCGAAAGAACTATCTCTACAAAGAGGGGAGAAGGACCTTTGGAAGGATTACTGGCAGGATCCAAAAGTTAAGGCCTATTATTTCATGGGAAAGGACAACATCACTTTTCACACTATCATATGGCCAGCCATTATAATGGGTGTAGGCGGATTAAACCTACCTTATGACGTTCCTGCCAATGAGTACCTGCAATTTAACGGTGAGAAGTTTTCCAAAAGCAGGGGCATTGGATTCTCCATTGACAGCATAACTTCTAAGGTGGATAGTAATTACGTGCGATATTACCTGGCATCAATCCTTCCCGAAAACGGAGATTCGAACTTCAGTTTAGAGGAAATGCAGGAAAAAGTGAATTCAGAATTCATCTCGAAATATGGAAATTTACTGCATAGAATAGTGAGCTTTGTGGTGTCAAACAGGATAGGTCTTTCATCAAGATCGATCGACCCGGAAGACCACGACATACTTGAAAGATTCCTTGCAAAATTTGACGAATATACTGAAACTATAAGATCCGTTGAGATCAAGAAGGCTCTTAAGTTATGGATAGACCTTGTCCAGGAGGCGAATTCCTACGTTAACAGATCGGAACCATGGAAGCTTATTAAATCCGATCTCAAAAAATGTGCGGGTAAAGTTTACACGGCACTGCGTATGCTTCAGATCCTGACAGTTATGATATATCCATACACACCTGAAGCTGCAGAAAGGGCCATTGGAATTTCTGGCTTTAATGGAAGCATTAAGCAGGCATATGAAAAATTAAGGGAAAAAGATGTGGTTTTTACACCATCAAAAGCCGAGGTGCCATTTACCAGGCTGGAGCTCAAAGAAGTAAATCCCAATTCGCTTGACCTCACTGTTGGCCTGATTGAAAAGGTCGAAGAACATCCAGATGCCGACAGGCTT
>JAJZLW010000114.1 GCA_021850505.1 Thermoplasmata archaeon | reverse complement strand
GACATTAAGACATTGGCCTTGCTCTTCTTGACCTTCTCTACCATCTTCTTGAATGTGTCGGATTCCTGGTCAAGGAACTCATGTATCTTGGATGGATCGGTTATCTGGACTTTTGCCTCTATCTCGGTCTTCTTGATTTCAAGAGCAGAATCAACAAGCGCAATCTTTGCGTTGTTTACAACATTAGGCATCTTCGGATGAACTCTCTCCTTATCTATAACGAGACCGTTGATGAGCTGGGTGTCGTTGACGCTGCCCCCATTCTTCTTGTCAACCTTTATGTTGGATGAATCCACTGATATTTTACCATTGCGCTCTTCAGCGACAAGGTTTACAGCCTTTACAACCAATTCTGAAAGTATGGAATTTGAGAAACCAGCGTTTTTACCTGAAAGTGACGTCTCAGCAACCCTGATAAGGGATTTTTCATCATCTGCCTTGATTGCCAGCTCGTCAAGATATTTTTTAACCTCGTTCATTGCAAGGCGGTATCCGTTCGTGATTACAGTGGAGTGGACACCCTGTTCAAGCAATGATTCTGCCTGTTTCAGGAACTCGCCAGCAAGCACCACTGCGCTTGTGGTTCCGTCGCCGACTGAGACATCCTGAGCCTTTGCAACCTCGACTATCATCTTTGCGGTCGGGTGGTCGACATCCATCTCTTTCAGAATGGTGGCTCCGTCATTTGATATGACAATGTCTCCTATCGAATCAACCAGCATCTTGTCCATTCCTTTTGGGCCAAGTGTGGTCCTAATTGCATCAGCGATGGCCTTTGCTGCTTCGATATTTGACTTCTGGGCATTTTTGCCCTGTTCTCTCTGCGTACCCTCTTTTAGTATCAGAATAGGCATTTGACCTGACAACATTTTATTTTGCACCTCAATTTTGACACATAAATATGTTCTTCAATATAAACTTTTATTTAAACAAAGGCGCGATATTAAAAGCAGCAGCAATAAAAGAAAAATCATGGAAAACGGGAAAATATTGTGAGATATTGCAATGGTAAAAATCACATTTTATGTTTTCGAATGCTGTTAAGATCCGGTAGAATGCCATAGGTTGATGAAAGTTAAATGATTAACTGCTCAAGAATTCAACCATCAATAAACCATCAGAATAACAATGAAAGTATTCATACTTCCTTATGATTATTGGCTATGATTTTCAACGAGGTTAATTCTCTTCTGAACCGGATCTGCTCTATCTCATTCAGGGATGGGGATAAGCTTGTCGTATTATCAGGAGAGCATGATTTCTACGGCGTGGCGAAGCTGAGGGTAAAGGAAAAGAGCGCTTTTGTTATTACAAATATCCCAAAAAACCAGGATTTATCTGAACCTGCATTGAAAGATATTAGAGACCTGAAACTGAAGGAAACGGAAGAATCGTTCCTTGGAAAATGGGACGTAGCAGATCCAGAGACCGTTGAGTTATTCCAGTCGCTGATTTCCATATCTTCTGTGGTTATAGATACAGTAATTGTGCATGGTGGAAAAAGGACAATAATATTCAGGTATCATGACACTGATCAGCAGAAAGTATCTGCCATTCTCCTTGCTCCAAAGAAATTCTCCATGTTCCAGGTCAACCTGATGGCTGAAAATGCAGCATTGAAGCATTATAGAGATTTTCTGCCTGAGAATTTCCAGTTGAATTACTATGAATTGACAATGTCAGTTCCTCCATCTTCGATGGACATAAAGGGGGATTATGTGATAGCGACATTTGGTAATAACTGGTACCGCGAGGTAAAATATCTCCTGAACGACAATATTCAGGCCGTTTATTACGAAAAAAGCAACCTTATAAGCCGCCCGAAGGAGCTTACGTCGATTTCTGACAGGGACAGAATATATGAGATGACGTTCAGGAATCCCCTTGTCTCATATGTTTTCGACAAGACCACAGAAAAGCTGGTTGCCATACTTGGTATGCTTCACAGTATGATTGGAAAGAATTTCACTATGGGCATGATTATACCCAGCTGCGTAGCAAATGAATTTCATGGCATAATTGCTGAACTTGCAGGCAGTTTTCCTGACTGGAAGATTAATCTCACACATGCATCTGAAATATTGTAATCACGCAGTCTTCTTCTCCTTCCTGAATTCTGCAAATATTCTTCCAAGCGGATAATCTGCCTTGTCCACAAACCTGATGATGTTTGACAGATTAGGGTGCACTGATTTTATAGAATCGTAGATGGATGCCGATATCTTTCTCAGGTCAAAATGGGCCTGAGGCGTTGAGCGGAGTTCTGTCAGGTAACATGCTTCTTTCAGATTCATTGATACGTAAATGGGATACCTGTATGCGTAAGGGATCACATATTGAGCAATTTCGTATCCATTCTTAACTGAAATTTTTTCCCATAAGTTTGCCGCTCTTTCCATAAGTAATACGTATTCAGAAAGAAGATTCTCATCGTGCCGGATTGACACTGGTATGTCATATCCACTCTTTGGATTCAAAAAACCCCTTATTATCGTCATCATCCTGTGCCTCTGAAGATCCCTGAAGGCACCGTAATTTGTCGAAATCAGGAATTGGTAGACGGGTATCTCAAACTCCCTAGATGGTTTGTTCCTTCTGTTCTTTCGCACGGCACCCTGTCTATTTATGAATGAAATTACATCGTCCCTGCTCTGACCGGTAGATCCTGTTTTGATAGAATATGCCAAGCCGATCTTCTTCAACTCCTCATCTTCGCTGTTAAATGAAACCAATTCAACAGTATCGTGTTGATTTGATCGAGGGTCTGGTCTGAAAGATTCCCTTTCTCTTGTATAATCTATGTTTGATCTGCCATAATCAGAAGTCGCTGCATTGATTATCTCAGGGAATTCCGGAAGCAGTTCTTTGTATATGTCATCTGCCAGCTTCCGGGCTTCAATTAAACCGGTTGCCTTCATTTTTGATACCAGATGGATGAATGCCCTGGCATTGCCAGATATTCCTAAATTTGTGAGTGTTGAGGTGGGCAGTATATATCTTATGTCATCAAGTGCCCTTGCCCTGATAGCACTGCCATAGGCCTTCTGTGCTAGCTCTTTTTCGTTTCCTGATAGATCTGAATAGAGGGATTCAGAGGAATCTTTCCTGTTAGTGAATGCGCAATTCTCAATCGGATTGGTTTTTTCAAAATAACCTGAAACCTGGCCATAGCATACTGAGTAGAATGTGAAAAGATCCTTACAGAGATCATCATATTCTGTTTGCAGGTTTCCATTTATCCCTGCCTCCTCCGCTGACAGGTAGAGATATCTCCCATTCACTTTTTTGTCATATCTCACATATCTGGAGGATTTTTCGATGAAAGAGAGACCAATACGCAGGTCTTCCATCATCTTACTTACAACGTTTGAAACACCCTGCACCCCTACCTGAGCGAAAACCAGCTCCGCTACTGACTCATCACCGTAGTCGCTGAATACTCGCCTGTAGAATTCTGAACCCCTTTCTGAGTTTGCAGCGAATTCTTTGTCGTAGACCTCTCTGATGTCCAGTGATGCAGTCCTGCTATAACGCGAAATGAGGGCACCGCGATCTATGCCCCTCTCAGCAATTATAAGGAAAACATTTCTGTCCCGGTTGGAAAATGCTTCCCTCTTTTCGACCATTTATCTCTTTTTCTTCCCTTTCTGGTCATTCCTTCCTGAGCCCTTTGCCGGGACAAAGTAAACATCCGTTGGGCTGAAAGACTGCAGCCGTTTGAATTTTGCAACCACTGGCATGCCGACGTACATATCATCCTGGTCTGCACCGATAAGCCTTGCCATGAATAGAGAATCTATACCCTCAAATTCAACCATTATCAAGTTGAATGGCGTCTGTGGAAGGAAGACCTCGCTGCCAAAATAACAGGTTGTATACGAATGTATCTTTCCGGTCTTTGGCAATTCGATCCACTCGGTTTCAGCACCGCACATCATGCAGTGGGACCTTGGTGTTCCGTAACCGTAACCACACTTTTTGCACCTGCTTCCCATCAGCTTCTTCTTCCCAAGTGCCCTGAAGAACTCTGAGTCCTGTGCGAAACTGTGGATGTAATCTATTGAATAGGTTGATTTGACAACAAGTGGATCTATCGTGTAAACCTCAGTTCCAGACTGGCTCTCTTCCATCTTTGCGTCAGGATTTATCGTCATTTTGGCACCTCCATGATAGAAACTGTAACATAGGTTCCGGTGCCTGCATGACTGTGTATTAGCCCGCGTTTTGGATTCTTCAGCTGAAGCTTGTCGTCCCTGAAATGCTTCTTTATTGTTTTCTGAAGCTGCCAGAACATGAAGACGCCCTGCATTATTCCAGTTGCACCAACCGGATGACCGCATGCAAGCAGGCCGCCAGAGAAGTTGACGGGAATCTTTCCATTAAGTTTGGGTTTCCCCTCATCTATGAACTGCCCGCCCTCTCCGTATTTGCACAGCCCAAGATCCTCATAGGTCTGTATTTCAGATGATGTGTATGCGTCGTGCAGTTCAATTGCGTCAATCTCATTCAGCGGATCTGTTATGCCAGCTGCTTCATATGCCTCCTTCGCGGCAGATCTTCCAGCCCTGAATGAGTGAATTCCGGGATATTTCAGATCTTTGTAGTCTGATGCTTTCTCCTTTGGAAGAAGTGGAACCTTGCCAAACGGTCTGTCTGCGAGCCTCATTGTATCCGTTCCTGTACCGATGCCCGTTATTTCGATCGGATGCTTGGTAATCTCAAACGCCTTCTCTTCAGATGCGAGTATCGCAACAGCAGCGCCATCTGACATTGCGCAAACATCCAGCCTTGTCAGAGGATATGCTACCATCGGCGATTTCCTGACATCCTCCACTGTAAGCTTCATCGGGCTCTGAGCATATGGATTGTGAAGAGCGTTCTCGTGATTCTTGATCGAGACTTTGGCAAGTTGCTCAACGGTTGTTCCAAATTCATGCATATGCCTGACAGCCATCATGGCATAATATCCCGTATAGAACCCACCAACCGGATAATCAAAATTAGTATCGCTTGCGAGCGCTATGAACTCATTTCCTTTCCATGTATTAACATGCGACATGGATTCAAAGCCGTAAACAACACAGGTGTCCATCCTTCCGGAAGCGACCTCCTCATAACCTGTCTGGAATGAAAGGCCGCCAGTGGCGCCTCCACCCTCGACTCTTTTGCTGGGCTTTGGTGTCAGGCCCAGATAATCCTGGACCATGATACCTGACATCAGCTGCCTCTGGAAATGATCTGAAAAATATGAAGCTACAGAACCGTCGATGTCTCTCAATTCAAGTCCGACGTCATTCATAGCGTAGTCGAATGCCTTCTTCACACGCAGTCTAAAATCCATTTCCGGAGTTGCTTTTGCGAATTTAGTTACACCGCCGGAAACCATGTATACCTTTCGGCCTTTATGCTTCATGAAAACCTTATGTAGATTCCTTTACTATTTATAATATTAATCCTGCAGTGAATGGTAGCTAGAAAATTATATCAGTTTACCGCGCATACACTTGACATGAAGGCCATAGTAATTGGCGGCTCAGGTTTTATTGGCAGCAATGTAGCCATGTCGCTTGACGCTGAGAAAGTAGTATACTATTCCAGGCATGAAAATGAAGTTCTCGACAAAAGGGGAATTGAACACATTACTGGCAGCGTTGTTGAAACTGAAAAACTCCAGGATGCTGTTAAGCAATTCGATATGATACTCTATTCATCGGGAATATTCAATGATCCACAGCAGACGCATGACGATGTGACTTTGAAGGGAATTAAGGCAGTCGTTGATGTTGTCAGGAAACAGGATACGGGGCAGAAGCTGATCTTTTTCTCTGCTATAAACACGGATTATGGAAGCTCTGAGTATTTCAGGTTAAGAAGAATTACAGAGGACAACGTGAACCTGGCAAAGGAAAGCCTCACAATTAAATTATCAA
>JAJZLW010000045.1 GCA_021850505.1 Thermoplasmata archaeon | reverse complement strand
CTCCACCTATACCTATGAAACCGCCTTCTCCATTGTCTCTGCATTTTATTACTGCCTGTGTTACTGTGTTCAGCGCATCCCTGTTTTCCCAATCCTTTGGCTCCGTTCCGATCTCGATGAAAAATGAGGGCGTCATGGTCAAAGGGCCATGATGGGTAGCCTCGAAGGTTACACTGAAATCATTAACTGGAAGTTGCTTCATGATCCGCAGGGCGGAAGACATGTTTCCAGGATCGGCAAAAGATAGCTGACCGGGTGTTCCACCGAGTGAGGCCTCAGAAAAATTTCCGGTGGGATGGACCGTAAGTGAATTTATCTTGGCCTGGGAACTGTGTTTCGATAGAAAGATGAGCGTCTCGATATTCAGGTCAAGTTTGGATATCTCTTCATCTATGTTATCAAAGTAAAGATGCTTTTTATCGGTTTTCAGAAGATAAATTTCTCCAGCTCTCAAAAGGCCAGGATTATCTGTTGGGCTAAAAGATAGTTTTTCCTGCAGAAAGGCCGATATTGAAACACTGGCAGGATCCTGTGCGGACTCAAGTACCAATTTGACTTTTTCTTTACCGTGAACCATTTGTGTTTCTGAGACCCGATGCTTCGATCATTATTGTGTTTTTTTCCCTGGATCTAGGGGTCATACTTAATAAGCAATTTCAATATGACTTTTGGAAGATTCATGGAAAGGAATTGTATTTTTTGTAGAATCATTGCAGGGGAGATTCCATCAAAGAAGATCTTTGAGGATCAGGTCACAATAGCAATACTTGATATCAACCCTATTTCCGAAGGACATTCTCTCGTTATTCCAAAAAAACACGTTGAATATCTGGAGGATGCTGATGAAATTACATTGGGTCACATGACTGGAATTGCTGGAAAAATCGCAAAAAGTATGATCAAAAACGGATTTGCAGACGGCACAAACCTTTTCCTGGCAAGTCACGAGAGCGCGGACCAGACGGTTTTTCATATTCACCTCCATGTCATTCCAAGGAGAAAGGGAGATAACATGGGCATTGGTGACTGGTGGATAGAGAAATCCGGAGGATTGGATGAAACCAAGATTCCAGAAATTTTAAGGATGTTATCCTGATTGAAAGGCAGGATTAAACAGTTCAATTTTTTATGTTGTTGGTGATGGCGCATCATGGAAACAGACCTATCGTCAATTGAGAATAAATGGAGATCATTCTGGGATAGGAATGATATTTATGCGTTCACAGATAATGGAAAAGATAAGATATTTTCAATAGACACACCACCTCCGACTGTCTCTGGAGAACTGCACATGGGCCATTCGTTCTCCTATGTTCATCAGGACATAATAGCAAGGTACAGAAGAATGAGGGGATTCAATGTCTTTTATCCTATGGGGCTCGACGAGAATGGCCTCCCCACGGAAAAACTTGCGGAGAAAATGCTTGGAAGAAGAGGATCAGATATGCCAAAGGAGGACTTTATCGCCGCATGCATTAAAGCGGGCGAGGAGGGGGGTAAAAAAATAATTTCTATTTTCAGTCAACTTGGCATAAGCGCGAATCTGAGGAACCCATACAGGACATATTCAGATGAAAGCAGGAGAATTTCACAGTCAATGTTTCTTGATCTTGTAGAAAAGAAGAGGGCCTATAGAGAGAAGGGGCCCGTTGTGGTTTGCCCTACCTGCAGGACTGCAATCTCACAGATAGATATGAAGGATATGCAGAGGGAAACTGATTTCTATTTCCTGCGTTTTGAAGGGCTGGATGGGAAAAGTATAGATATAGCAACCACAAGACCGGAGCTCCTTGGAGCCTGTGTAGCTGTTTTTGTAAACCCGGATGATGAAAGGTATAAAAAAATGATAGGTAAGACTGTCAGGGTACCATTATATGGATATACTGTAAAGGTACTTTCAGATCCACTGGTTGACCCCGAAAAGGGAACTGGTGCCGAAATGGTATGCACATTTGGGGATCAGAATGATGCAGAGCTCTGGAGAAAGTACTCCTTGCCCACCCGCATGGTTGTTGATGGAAGCGGCAGGATGCTGGGCGATAATTTCATCAAGAAGGGATCCGTATCATGGGAATCACGGAAAGATGTTGTTTCCTCCTTACGAGATCAGGGACTTATACTGAAATCTGAGAGAAAAAAACAGACAATAAATGTCCACGAAAGATGCGATTCTCCTCTTGAGATAAGTATACTCACACAGTGGTACGTCAGGTATATGGATTTAAAGGAAAAACTCCTGGAGCAGGGAGGCAGGATAAATTGGTTCCCTGATCATATGAAGGTCAGGTATAACAACTGGGTTACTGGATTGAAATCTGACTGGTGTATATCCAGACAGCGCATTTATGGAATACCATTTCCTGTATGGTACTGCAGTAATTGTGGAGAGCCGGTTTTTGCAGATCTGAAGGAATTGCCGGTGGATCCAAGATTCCAGAAATGTAATAAAAAATGCAAAAAATGTAATTCTGATTCATTCGTCCCAGACACAGATGTAATGGATACATGGGCAACTTCCTCTTTGTCACCAAGGCTTGCTACTGAGCCTTATGGTTTGAGAAGTAAAATCAAAAAAATGGACGTTAGATTTCAGGGTCATGACATAATAACAACGTGGGCCTTCACAACAATTGTCAGATCTCTTTTACATGATGATCAGGTTCCATGGAATGATATAAGCATCAGTGGAAATGTGATGATTGCCCCGGGAGCCAAGATGAGCAAGAGCAAGGGAGTACAGTATTCGCCTGAGGATTTCATAAAGAGGTTTGGCGTTGATGCTGTAAGGCACTGGACTTCAGTTGCAGGGAACGGTGAAGACATTAGGATAGACGAAAAGGATTTTCTGCGCGGGCGGAGGGTGGTAATAAAATTACTGAACGCAGCGAACCTTGTCCAGATGCTTTCCGGAGAGTCTCGGGAGACTGATTCAGATGCATTAGATGGAGCGGACAAATGGATAATGAGCAAGCTGACCGGTCTTGAAAAGACCGTGACAAAACTACTTGATTCATATAATATCTCAAGAGCCAGGATAGAGATAGACGACTTTTTCTGGAATACTTTCTGTGACTCATATCTTGAAATGTGTAAGGTAAGGTTACGTGACCCTGAATTAACTGAGAATGAGAAAGGAAAAACGCTAAAGACCTTGAAGAAATCTTTCCGTTCGATATTACTTCTCTATGCTCCATATCTTGCGTTCACAACTGAGGAGGTGTTCAATTCTGTCTTCAGCGAAAACGCTTCTGTTCACAGACAGTCGTGGCCTGATGATGACATACAGGAGGATGAGGTATCCAATGAGATTGATTATGTAATTGAGGTTGTTTCAATGGCGAGATCGGAGTCAGCGAAGACCGGGAAATCCACTGGAAGGGAGATATCTGTATCTGGAAAAAAGAAACTCATAGAGAAAAATAGGAAAATTATTGAGGGTCTTTTGAGATCGTCAATCGTTGATATATCTGAATCAGATCATTTGGAGGTTAAAATTCAGAAATAATTAACTAATGCTGGCTATTATGCCATGAAGGGGCACAGGATTGCTGAGAGACTACAGAAAGATTGCAAGGATCGCATACATACTGATAGTTGTTTCAATAGTTCTCTTTGCAGTTTCAGGTGTCATATTGACCACAAACAATGCGATGCATAGAACAGAAAACATTACAGCAAATAGATCAATTAGCATGAATTATAATGCGTCGATTCAGGTCGGAGACCTGATCTTTTACACTGTATCCTCGAATCAGTCATCAGCAAACTTTACATCGTATATTTTACAGTCGCATAGTCTCCGGACTGGATACGCCAATTTAACCGGATCTGGATCGGTAACCAGGGAATATGTCTCAGGGTCATCAGGAAATATTTCGCTTGTTGTAATCAACAATTCAAATGAATCCTCGAACGTGTCACTTTCAATTGAAAGGATCAGTTATACAGTAATATACACAATCGTTTTTGGCCTTGCATTTCTTCCTTCAGGCCTGATTCTACTTGCGTCAGCGTTCAGGATACGCAACAGAGAAAGACCAATTTCAAATAGACAGAGAGATTTCGATTGATCAGTAATTATACCTGCTTTCAGATACCCTCAGATTCTGTTTAAAGGAATCTGTCAGTTTACTTGCGCACCTTATCACGCCTATATGAGATAAGGCCTGAGGAAAATTACCGATAAGGTCACCAGTGCTGAAATCTATTTCCTCAGAAAAAAGGTTGAGGTGGTTGGATCTCTGAAGAAGGCTTTCAAAAACCTCTCTCGCCCTCTTCAATTTACCCATTTCAATCAGATCTTCAACATACCAGAAAGAGAGCATCAAAAATGCATTGTCCTCGCCCTTCAAGCCATCGTCATTGAGGTATCTCCTAAATAAAAATCCATCATGCATGAGGTCTTTCTCTATCTTTGCAACTGTTCCAGTTATAAGAGGGTCCGAAGCAGGAAGAATGCCAAGAAGAGGAGCCCTCAGAAGAGCTGCGTCAATCTGATCAGACCCGAAAGATTGTGTCAGGTATGAATGTGTTGGATCAGTTCCATTATCCAGGATTGTCTGTTTTATCTGGCCGGCTATTGCTTTCCATGCCTCGTATGGAGCAGACATCTTCAGGATCTTTCCCATCTGTATTGCCCTGTCAAAAGCCGCCCAGCATAGGAGCTTCGAATAAACGTAGTGCTTTCTTTCTGTTCTAAATTCCCAGATACTTGAATCAGGTTCCTTCCACAGGGACTCAAGTTTCTTAAGAAAATCTATGACAAAATTCCACATGTAGGAATTCACCGTCCCTCCGATTCTTGAAAGGTGATAGATTGAATTGATTATCGAACCGTATTCATCAATCTGAAGCTGTCTTGAAGCTTTATTCCCGACGCGGACGGGCCTCGAATGCAGGTAACCATCAAAATCAACGGTGCGTTCATTAAGAGAGGAGGAGCCATCAATAGTATAAATTGTCCTCAGTTTGTCGTTATCCTTTGAAATGTTCTCCATCATATCATAGAGAAATTTAGTTGCCTCCTTCTTCAGACCAATCATGGAAAGTGCTTCAACAACGTAAGCGGTATCCCTTATCCAGGCATACCTGTAGTCCCAGTTTCTCTCGCCTCCTATACATTCCGGCAGGCTGGTTGTAGGGGCTGCCACCATAAGCCCGGACGGTTCGTAGAATAACCCTTTAAGGGCGAGTGCTGATCTTAGGACATGCTGGCTGTAAATGCCATGATATGTGCACTGTGAACTCCAGTTTTTCCAGTAATTTGTGGTTTCCTCAAGTCTTTCATATGACCTATAATCTGTAATCCTCAAGGTATGCTTAACACCATTCAGGAGAACGAACCATCTTGAAGAGTGTTTCTTAAGAGTGAAGACGCCGTGAACACCACCAGAAGTTATTGCGAGAGGAACGTCACACGCCAGTGCCACCGAATAATTTCCCCCATTGAAAACATACCCTGAAAGCGATTTTTCGACAGTGGGCTTGTTATTCCCATAATCAAAAATTGGATTGAAAGTTACAGAAACCTGGATATCTGACTCCGGTGCCTCGACATATCTGTGTATCTCCGGAAAATTGATTGTTGTGAATTCAGAAACTGGGATGAAGTCTGTTAGCCTCAAAATAGTTTTATTTCCCTTTATGAATTCAGTGACCAATATATTGGTCATTTCCCTGTAATTCTGGTATACTCTGAGATCCGATATATCATTCGGTGTAATAATAAAATGACCACCCTTCTCTGAATCCAATATTCCTGCAAGAATGGGATCAGAATCAAACTTGGGAAGGCAGGCCCAGTCGATATCACCATTTGCGCCAACAAGTGCAGCAGTTCTGTTGCTCGCAATAAGGCCATGATTTTTTATTAAAACAAAACCATCTTTTGTACACCCTTTTAAATCTATGGTGTCGCTGAACATTTAATCCTTGGGACGATAGAGCTATTAAGCTTAAAAGAATTACCGGATAATAA
>JAJZLW010000099.1 GCA_021850505.1 Thermoplasmata archaeon | reverse complement strand
ACCAGTTTACCGCCATATGCACCTGCTTCCCTGGCTCTTGAATATAGTTCAGATATCACATGATCTGTGATGCCGTCAGCAAGCGACGACTTAAGTTTCCAGTTCAGGTCCATTAATCTCCCGGCTTCCTCAATGTCTCCCTTGTTGAGGATTGCAGGAAACTCGCTGGCAATATCCCTCATCTCCTGGTATGTCTCAATTTTTTCCTTCATGTTAAGGGACTGTTTCTTGTGTATCTCGACAGAGGATCTTGTTTTTCCGGTGAACAACAACAGGAGGCTTTCCTGCAGTTTCCTGATATTGCTTTCATGCATTATGACAGGTTTTACAGTTACACTCTCATCCTGGTTGAAGATAAACGACTTGATCCCACCAAATGCCGATATGTACTGATCCTGTTTTCCTCCTGCTTCTTTCAGAATTTCCCGTTCTATCTTCACAGCCTCTTCTGCGAGCCTTCTGGCCGATGCAAACTCCCCAATATATGCATGCAGTGCATTCAGGAGACTTACAAGAAAAGTACTGCTCGATCCAAGGCCAGTTCCCTGTGATGGTATATCAGATATGCTGACTATCTCTATTCCACCATCTATGTTCAGGAGCTTGAGAGCTTCCCGGACAGTTGGATGGCGGATCTTGTCAATAGAATCGACTATTTCCGTCTGTGAATAGCTTACCCTTATATGCGAATCAAATTTTTTATTGACCAGTACGAAAATGTACTTGTTGATGGCAGCAGATACGCATATTCCGGGCCCATGGTTTCGATAAAAATCTGCAATGTCAGTGCCGCCGCCGACGAATGTGATTCTTAACGGCGATCTGGCCATAAACATTGAATTTCCGCTCATTTCACACCATAATATCTCTTTAATTTTTCCAGGCCCTCGTCCAGTGTGACGGTTGCCTTGAAACCAAGTTTCTTCTGAGCCTTCTCTGTGTCTGCCAGGGTCTCCATCACATAGTTCTTTACTGGCATCTTGATATAGCTGGGTTTTATTGATTTTCCCAGCATCCTATTTATTTTATCAACCAGTTCGTTCAATGAATAATTAATCCCTGATCCAACATTGTAAACTTCGTAGCCTTTTGAACTGGTCGCTCTTATGAGTGCATCAGCCACATCAGTAACAAAGACAAAATCTCGTCTCTGCTCCCCGTTCCCATATATAACAGGCTGCCTTTCTGCTATTATATCTTTCAAGAATTGCGTTGCGAGGTTTGCATAACCGCCCTTCGCATCCTCGTGATAACCGTAAACGGAAAAAAACCTCATGGCTGAAATATTCATTCCATAGAGATTATTATATAACTGTGATACCCTTTCTGCTCCTATCCTCCCCTCAGTGTAGAAATCAGTTACATTAGGGATTATATTTTCCCTGTGGGGTGGCTTTACACCATTATATATTGAAGACGTCGACGAGAAGACAACGCCGCTGTCATTCTTTCTGGCGTATTCGAGAACAGAGATCATTCCATCTATTACATCAGCAACTCTGTGGGGGTTTTCCCTGTACATTGGGGAGGCCGAATAGAAACCCAGGTGGAAAACAAAATCTGCCTTCTCATTTATTTTTACAATGTCTCTGGCATCGCCGTTTATAAAATTAACCCCTTTGCCTGCATTATCGAGGTTTTTCCTTGAACCCGTGTGAAGGTTATCCAGGACTGTTACTTTATTATCTTTGGAAAGGAACTCTACAAGATTACTTCCAATGAATCCGGCCCCACCAGTTACTACAATATTTTTACCTTTCATTGCGTCAGGGAATAGTAAATTGGATATAAATTTCCTCAGTTCATCAATTATGGTTTTTCAATTAAAATTTTATTGATTACAACCTTGCTTAATGGCCTGTCCTGGGAGTCTGTCTTGATTTTGCTTATCTTATCAACAATTTCCATTCCGCTGCTTACCTTTCCGAATACAGGATGCTTCTTATCCAGGTAATTATTGTTCACAACGTTTATGAAAAACTGGCTACCGCCTGTATTAGGACCGGCATTTGCCATGGAGATTGTTCCCCTGTCATTCCTGTTATTCTTTGTAAATTCATCCTTTATAACATACCCGGGACCACCAGTTCCAGTCCCAGTTGGATCGCCACCCTGAATCATGAAATCCTTGATCACACGGTGAAAGATCACGCCGTTATAGAAACCCTTCTCGGCAAGCTTCATAAAATTTCCTGCAGTCACCGGCATCTCCTTGTCGAAAAGATCTACAACGAATTCACCCTGGTTTGTCTGAAAACGAGCTTTTGTCATATTACCAGTAGCCAAAATCCGGATAAAATATTTTAGTTAGGAATTTGCACCCGTTCCTGTATCAGGACACGAATCTTGGAATTACAAAAATTGCCAGAAGCAGATTGAATAATACGATTGCATCCAGAAGAGTGTAAAGCTTGTTCCTCTCGTGCGCAAAAGTAATAAGAGCATCTATAAGCACGGTCACAGGGGTGAAAATCAGCACCCACAACCCGACAGATATGAAGAATAATCCATCAAGACCAATCAGGCCTTTCAGAAAATCACCCGGGAAAAGGATCTTTGAATTCACTGTAGCAGATGGGTTATGATAGTTGGCAACATAACTCAGTGAATACCCATCTCCACCACCCTTTATAAAAAGAAGAATCACGCCGGTTATGGTTAGCGAAACGCTTACTAATACGCCTGCCTTGAGAATCAGGCTAGTTATGTCACTCTGCTCTAGTTTTGGCATTAGACCTCCTCTCCCTCTTAATTTTGTAATATAGAAGACCAAGAAGTATTATCGAAACAACAATTGATACGATAAATCCTATCAGATTCAGGTAAGAATTAACCGCCTGTCCAGGGGCCAGGCCTCTCCGTAAAAAGCCACTGAATATCATATCAACCCCCAAGAATGCGAGCACCCAGAAGAATATCCACCTGATATTTACATTTGTAATTTTTATGAGCAGTTTAGAACCGAGGAAAGCGCCAACCAGGACTCCTACGGCAGTTGCTGCAGCGAGAAACGGCTGGATGTAGCCTGCGAACCAGTATATCGAGCTCCCAGTTGCAGCAGTTATACCGATCATAAAGTTGCTGCTAGTTGTGGTAACCTTCATGGGCAGGTTCATTGCCCAGTCCATGCCAAGTACCTTTAGAGCGCCGCTCCCTATACCTAAAAGGCCTGATATAAAGCCTGCAAAAAACATTACAATCTCGCCAAACCACCATCTTATGCCATGATAATCAACCTGCTTTTTCAACCTCTGATCATAATATGTCCCATAAAGATTGAAAAATCTTGTTGTCCAGTCCGGTTTTTTATTCTTTGGCAATTCACTGGAAGCCCTGTTGATTGTCGGTAAAAGCGATACCAGCAATACAACTCCAAATATCACATAAATAATCCATATATAACCCAATTTGTTTACAGAAATTAATGTCAGGCTACCGACTATTGCTCCCGTTGTTGTTGCAACCTCAAGCCCAATTGCAACCCTGATATTTGCTATCTTGCTTTTTGTGTAGCCAGAAGCGGAACCTGCAGAGGTAGCGATTGTTGAAATAAGTGAAGCCCCCGTTGCAAAAATGATCGGTATCCCCAGGAAAAGTGTGAGAACAGGAACGAGCACAGTTCCCCCGCCGAGGCCAGTTAGCGATCCAAGCAGTCCAGCAAAGAATCCGGCCACAACAACAGAAAGAAAAGTTATCAATATGCTGAACGGATCCATTTATTCTTGATTGCAGTATTTTATAATAATATTGCCCAGCAAATTGACGATGATTTCGAATCTAACACGTACACCTGATGAATGATAGGACGTTTGAACCACCAGGCATATTAATAGAATCATTTAATGCTAAAATGTAATCTTCCAGTTCTCAATTTCTAGTTCAAGATTTCTTGAACACGGATTCCTTCTTTTTCGTATATCTATTTATATTTTTTAAGTATACTTGAATTGTTATGACTCCAAATATTACCGATCTCAGGATGGGAGAAGACCTTCTTAAGAGGGGATTTGCAAAGATGACGAAGGGTGGCGTTGTTATGGACGTCACCACGGTTGAACAGGCGAGGGTTGCCGAATCCGCTGGCGCTGTGGCTGTAATGGCACTGGAAAGGGTTCCGGCGGACATAAGAGCAGCTGGAGGAGTTGCAAGGATGGCAGATCCCAATCGAGTGAAGGAAATTATGGAAGCTGTAAGCATCCCGGTCATGGCTAAGGTCAGAATCGGCCATATATCCGAAGCTTATACACTTGCAACACTCGGAGTGGATATGCTTGATGAAAGTGAAGTTCTTACACCGGCTGATCCTTTCTTTCATCTCAATAAGAAGGATCTGAAGATCCCAGTAGTTTGCGGAGCCAGGGATTTGGGGGAAGCTGTGAGAAGAATATTCGAGGGGGCTGCTATGATCAGGACTAAGGGGGAGGCTGGAACCGGCAACATAATAGAAGCGGTCAGGCACATGCGTGTAGTTAACGAGGGAGTTAAGGTCGTGCAGAATCTTTCCACGGAGGATTTAAAAAAAGTTGCCTCCCGCATGGCAGATAGTTACCGGGTAGTCCGCAGGCAGATCTCTGGAAGCTTCTTTGGAGACGAATCAAAACTAAACGAGGAGGATCTTTTTTATGGCAAGAACGGCAAGCAGATCGAAGGTGAACTTTTGCAGGTACTTGATCAGATTAAAAAGATGGGTCGACTTCCTGTTGTTAATTTTGCAGCAGGGGGTGTTGCAACCCCAGCGGATGGTGCACTGATGATGAAACTCGGTGCCGATGGCGTTTTCGTGGGAAGCGGAATTTTCAAGTCTCCGGATCCGCCTGAAATGGCGAGGGCTGTAGTCGAGGCAGTTGAGAACTTTGAAGATTACCAGATAATCAGCACTGTTTCTGAAGGTCTTACTGGCATGCCTGGACTTGACATCGAGGGTATACCTAAAGACATGAAACTTCAGGAAAGAGGATGGTAATAATATATCACTCCTCTACTTTTTTGGGATATTAGTCATCCTTGGTTTGTTATTGGTACTTTCGCAGCTGCTTAGAATATTTGATCTTAAAGGTGGAATAGCTGCAACAGTAATTGGCGGAATTATAGTCTTCTCTACGGATATTGAATGGCTGGCACTTCTCCTGATATTTGCATTCGGCTCTTTTATTGCCACAAAGGCCTGGTTTGCTGAAAAAAAAGAAAAGGAGGTCCAGGAGGGGAAAACTGGAGAAAGGGGATATTCAAATGTCGTATATGGAGGGATACTGGGATGTGTTATAGCAGTTGCCAGCCTTCTTGCAACCATTTTCCATCTTGCAAAATTTCCGTTCTTTGAGATATTTGCCATTTCTATCGGCGTCATTAATTCTGATACATTTGCCTCAGAAATTGGGATTAAGGACGGAAGGGTCAGGATGATCACCAATTTCCACCTGGTCAAGCCCGGGACAAATGGTGGCATTTCAATCATCGGAACATCCGCATCCATTGTCGGTGCGGTGATCATCGGTTTATCCTTTTCACTTCTTGCTTATGACTCAATTGTCATATATAAGGTATTATTTGTGAGTGTTATGGCCTTTTTTGGAAACATAGTTGACAGCATACTGGGTGCAACACTTGAGAACAGGGGATACATGTCGAAGGGGAGCGTCAATATGAGCTCTGCTGCTATCTCAGTTATACTTTCAGTGATTATTGTGCTGGCTTGATTATTGCGTGATAAAGATCAATCGTTATTATGCGCAATATGTGAATCCTTTTCATACATCATGGCTGTTTCAAACCCGGACATCTTCATTCGCCTGGCAAGCCAGAAGCTGATATCCGCCATCTCCTTGATCCTGACCTTCGAATCATATATGAAATTCTCATACGGCAAAACGACGTCAGCGTTGATACCATCTCGTGCCCTTTCGGGTTTTTTTATCCCGAATCTTGATGTGGTGATAGAACCAAGGCAGGCAAACCTATGCTTTCCTGTAAAGCCTAA
>JAJZLW010000016.1 GCA_021850505.1 Thermoplasmata archaeon | reverse complement strand
ATAACAAGGATAATTGATACTAGGGATCTTCTAAAGGAGTGGGGATAAATTGCCCAAAAAATCAAAAATAATACTAATAGGGGGAGTGCCTGGGGTTGGGAAAACTTCGCTTTCAGGATCAATAGCAGCATCCAACGGGATAAACATTGTTCTTTCAGGAGACTATCTGCGTGAATTCCTGAGGGCCTACCAGGATAACAACGACGATGTCCTAGGATACAGCGTTTATGATTCCTGGAAACACTTTGGTGATATGACTGTTGACAATATCATTAGCGGATTCAGGGAGCAGGCAAAATTCATCTGGAAAGGTATAAGAGCCGTTATTGACCGAGCAATTAAAAATGGAGAAAGCATGATCATTGAGACGCTTTACTTTGAGCCAGTCTATTTCACAGATATACCGAAGGATCTGATATTGCCGGTTTATATCTATATCTCTGACAGCAAAATACATGAAAAACGACTCGGGGAAAGAGAGGAATTTACGCATCCTGGATCTTCTGGAAAACGACTAATCGAGCACTTACATGAATACAGGACGATTATGGATTGTTCCCTCGAAGCGTCGAAGGTGAATAACATTGAAACCATAGACAATATTTCATATAACGATACAAGGGAGAGACTCATGAAAATGGTGGCTGATTTTGTTGGATCTTAATGTTATATCTGATCTTAATCAGAAGGGTTCAAGAATATATTCAAAACTGAATGAAATGGGGATAATCCACGAAGAGGAGATGCCACCGCCATCCCCAGAGGATGGTAGAATCACATTTGGTTCAGGTTACCCCAGCAAGGCGATTGAGAAGTTTATCGGCTATTATGACAGGAATTCAAGGATTGCCTATACCCCATCAATGTCAATCCTGACAGACTTTTCAATTGCAAGGGCATACTGCCTTTACAATAAAGCTGGAAAGTCGGATATTGTTTATCTTGACTCCAGATTTGATCCTGAAAGGAGCGAATCTGCGAAGATAGCACTTGATAAATTCAGATCAATCTGCGGTGTGAAGGGTTATTTCACTTTCTATGTTGAAAGGGAAAGGAGGTATGTTAGGGCAAAAGGATTGAGCGAATCATCTGCGGTTGCCGCTGCTGTTTCTAGCGCTCTTGTATCCAATGTCTTCGGTTATAATGTTAGGGCCCATTCAATGCTTGCATCCAGGTTTGCAAAGTTTGTTTCTGGTTCCGGCACAAGATCTGTCTTTCCGGGGCTTTCAACCTGGATCTCATACCCGGGCATTCAGGAGCCAAAATGCATGGCACATGAGATTAAGATTGATTTCTCTAAAATAAAAATAGCAATGTTTCCAAAGTATGCTGATTATTCAACAAATCAGATGCATGAATTATCAGTCAAGTCACCACAATACATCCCATGGGTACAGAACAAGTTTGCCCGTTTCAGGGAGATAATTGATCGCTCCTTTGATCTTGAAGATCTTCTGATCCGTGCGGAGGAGGAGATGCTTAATCTGAACTCACTCCTTATGTCAGCTGGAAGGGTTCTTCAAACTGAGGAATCCCTTTCTCTAATTGAGAGGATCGTATCTTTCAGGAAAAAAAATCCAGGGTTATATTTTACCGCAGATACTGGTCCGAGCATACTGGTCATGACACTGGATGAAAATTTACTGAAGGAATTCCTTGAAACAGAAACGGATTTTTACATTTCAGGTAATATAGTCAAGGACAGTTCTCCATCTGCATC
The DNA here is from genome assembly GCA_021850505.1 of Thermoplasmata archaeon. The sequence continues at coordinate 4,465 of JAJZLW010000016.1, read as the reverse complement.
AAACGCTTTCAGGGAACGGGGAAAAGCATTTTTCGCCTCTTTTACGGAATCACAATGAGGATACCAAACATTTATTCTGAAATACCAAGAGTTTCTCCAGCTGTCATAGATCAAATCGGCAGGCATTTTGGATTTGAGAATGCATCAGATTTTGATCCTGCCGGAGATAAGACGCCGAAAGGAATCCCATGGAAAAGAATTTCCGAGGCGGTTCTTGCAAGAGATAATTATTCCTGCAGATCGTGCGGAAAATCAACATTTGCAGATGTTCCTAAAGAGAACTCGTCACATTCCATCCATCTTTCAGTCCAGGTTCATCATATCATTCCCAGAAAGGATGGAGGATCAGACTCTTTCAGAAACCTGATAACACTGTGTGATGAGTGCCATCATTCGACTTTTTCGAATGACTATGCGGGTTTGCCCTCAAAAGATCCCGCTTTGTCTGTATATAATTCAAAGTATCTGCTTGTCATTCCAGATTCATTCCTGAAAGACGGTGAGAGAGCGACAAAGGCCGTTATCCAGGACTACGCTAGAACTTATGACCCTGATACTGGAACTTATATGATAAAGCCGAAACTCGGTGAACGGATGGAAGTATCCGTTATACTATTGACATTTGACAGATTCAGGTCAATTGGAAAAAAATTTGAGACAGAATATTCGGCATGCAGTTACTTTAAGATAAAGCAGTCTGGATCTGGTAGCAAAATCGTAACATTCTTTCTGGACAGCAATGGAAACCTGATTGGATAATTTTCCTTTCTGGCACTAAAGATTACTTGTATTTTTCATAGATCCGGTCATTCGCAGATCAGGCTGCTGGAGCGATCCTTCAAACTAGGATCATCCTTCTTTTAATTCCAACTGAATAAGAATGGTGACAGGACTCCGGATTTCTTATCGTTTGTAGGTTAAGACACGAAATGAAATACAGAAGACAAATAGAAGTTTACTCTGATAGAAATGTCTAAATTTGTTGTATATATAAATATTAAAGTGATCGTGATACAAGTTTATACAGGTGGCACAAAATATGAGTGAAAATCTTGAAACTGCAGTATTTGCAAGTGGATGTTTCTGGTGTTCAGAAGCAATATTCAACGAAGTCAGGGGCGTTATGGATGTGAAATCAGGTTATGCTGGGGGACATATAGAGAATCCTTCTTATGAGGATGTATGCACAGGAACTACCGGGCATGCTGAGTCTGTAAGGGTAAAGTATGATCCAGACGAGATATCATATGATGACCTTCTTGAGATATTTTTTTCCACGCATGATCCCACAACATTGAACAGGCAGGGTAACGATATTGGGCCGCAATACCGCTCTGCAATTTTCTATTTGGACGATCAACAGAAGGAGAAGGCTCTCAAAAAGATACAGGATCTCAATAACAGTGGTGAATTCAAGAAGCCAATCGTAACACAGGTGGAAAAATTCACTAATTTCTACCCGGCTGAGTCCTATCATGAGAGATACTTCGAAAGAAATTCAAGCCAGCCGTATTGCATGTTCGTCATTTCCCCTAAAATCAAGAAATTCAGGAAGAAATTTGGTGAATCCCTGGCTACTGAATCGTAATGGTACCTGAAATTGTCTCAATATTTTAAAATACCCTCCTTTACTGTCTATAAGTATGCCAAGCAATAATGACATTACCTTAAGAGTGGCAGAGGCTAATTCAACTGATCCAGGCATGTCCAGGGTAAGGCTTGACGAAGAATCAAGGATGTCTCTCGGAGCAGAGATTGGTGATGTTGTAGAGATAGAGAAGGTTAAAAAAACAGTCGGCAGAGTTTACCGTGCAAGACCTGAGGATGAGAACCGTGGCATTGTTAGAATTGACAGTGTTATGAGGAACAACTGCGGTGCTTCCATTGGAGACAAGGTAAAGGTCAGGAGAGTCATTGCTGAAGAGGCAAAGAGGGTAACTCTTGCTCCAATTATCAGAAAAGATCAGAGATTGAAGTTTGGTGAGGGCATTGAAGAGTTTGTTCAGAAGGCTCTTATAAGAAGGCCGATGATCGAGCAGGATAATATCAGCGTACCGGGCCTGACGCTCGCGGGTCATTCCGGGCTTCTATTCAAGGTCGTTAAAACGCTTCCCCCAAAGATACCGATTGAGGTCGGTGAGACAACAAAGATAGAGATAAGGGAGGAACCTGCTTCTGAGGTTCTTGAGGATGTTTCAAGGATCAGCTACGAGGATATAGGTGGACTTAGAGATCAGCTGGGCAAGGTAAGGGAAATAATAGAACTCCCCCTCAAGCACCCCGAACTCTTCGAACGACTCGGAATACACCCGCCGAAGGGAGTTCTCCTGTATGGTCCACCAGGAACAGGTAAGACACTTATTGCAAGAGCAGTGGCAAATGAAAGCGGTGCAAATTTCTATTCAATAAACGGACCGGAAATAATGAGCAAGTACTACGGCCAGAGTGAGCAGAAGCTTCGTGAAATATTTATGAAAGCGGAGGAATCTGCACCTTCTATAATATTCATAGATGAAATAGATTCAATAGCCCCTAAAAGAGAGGAGGTTCAGGGCGAGGTTGAGAGAAGGGTTGTTGCCCAGCTGCTGACACTGATGGATGGACTGAAAGAAAGGGGCCATGTCATCGTTATTGGCGCGAGCAACAGGATTGATGCCGTTGATCCGGCCCTGAGGAGACCTGGCAGATTTGACAGGGAAATCAACATTGGTGTTCCTGACAAGAACGGCAGGAAAGAGATTCTTGCAATACATACAAGGGGTATGCCTATGGGCATGTCAGAGCAGGAAAAGGGTGAGTTCTTGGACGAGATATCGGAATACACTTACGGTTTTGTTGGTGCAGATCTCGCAGCCCTTGCAAGGGAATCTGCAATGAATGCCCTGAGACGGTATCTTCCTGAGATTGACCTTGACAAGCCTATTCCGGCTGAAATACTGGAAAAGATGGCAGTCCGGAAAGATGATTTCATGGACGCACTGAAGCTGATTGAACCCAGCAGCCTGCGTGAGGTCACAGCAGAGATACCGAATGTAAAGTGGACGGATATCGGAGGCTTGATCGAAGTGAAGAATGAATTGAGGGAAGCTGTTGAACTTCCGCTCCTTAAGCCGGATGTGTTCAAGAAACTTGGAATCAGGCCATCCAAGGGATTTATTCTTTATGGCCCACCGGGTGTCGGTAAAACCCTTCTTGCAAAAGCGGTAGCCACGGAAAGCAAGGCTAATTTCATATCTGTAAAGGGGCCAGAGGTCTTGAGTAAATGGGTTGGAGAGAGCGAGAAGGCGATCAGGGAGATATTCAAGAAGGCAAAACAGGTTGCCCCGTCGATCGTTTTCCTGGATGAGATCGACTCGATCGCACCGAGAAGAGGCACTTTCGGCGATTCGGGTGTTACTGAAAGGATGGTTAATCAGCTGCTCACATCTCTTGATGGGATAGAGACACTTCAGGGTGTTGTTGTCATAGCGGCAACTAACAGACCAGATATACTGGACAGTGCTCTCGTGCGATCTGGGAGATTTGACAAGATGATCTACATACCCGCGCCCGATAAGGAGAGCAGGGTCAAGATTCTTGAGGTGCACACAAAGAATATGCCCCTTGCAAAAGACGTCAACCTGGAAGAAATTGGAGAGCGCACGGAGGGATACGTTGGCGCCGATCTGGAGAACCTCTGCAGGGAAGCTGGTATGATGGCATACAGGGAGAATCCAGATGCATCTCAGGTCTCGCAGAAGAATTTCATTGATGCATTGAAATCTATAAGACCTTCTGTTGATGACAATGTCCTGAAGTTCTACAAGAATATTGCACAGGAAATGGGGAAAACAGTACAGGAAAAGAAGCGGCAGGTTGAAGAACTTGGTCTGTATCAATAAGTAGGGTGAGCTTTCTTGGTAGATCTTAAAAAATTTACAACCGACATAATCGGAAAATCAGTTGTCACTACAACCGGCCAGGTTGTAGGAAAACTTGACAATCTTGTTCTGAACCTGGATACTGGAGAGGTGACAAACCTGCTTGTGGAACCAACTGAGGATGCGGTCATCCAAACACTGGAGAGGGACAAGGAAGGAAGGTATGTCGTATCAATAAAGGGCATAAAATCCATGGAAGACGTTCTGGTTGTTGATCTGTCCCAATCAAAACATATCTGAAATTTAATTGCTCAATGCGGAACTGTAGCACCAGCAGCGTATCTAAGTATGCCGGCAGCTCCACCAAACGCCTTCTTAAGCAGCTTTCCCTCATCGCTTTCCTCAGAGATCAGCTCAACAGTCGTTCCGGATTCTTCGGCCATCCGGTAGAATGTCTCAACAAGATCCTCAGATTGCGTTGCCTGCATAGTCGCACCACATTTCGGGCATGGAATGTCATCTTTGTTTTGCCTGTATAGAACCGCATGATTTGAGCAGCTTGGACACGTATATTCAACCCTGTACATATCGATTCCCTCTGATAA
>JAJZLW010000031.1:852-6311 GCA_021850505.1 Thermoplasmata archaeon | reverse complement strand
CCAGGTAAACCATAAAGAAAACAGATATGGTAAATAATGCATAGAGGATTCTGACAGCCCTCATTCTTAGTGTACGTACTATGCCAAGCAAAAAGACTATGTTTATAACCAGTGAAATACCGAGTATGAGCAGAAATATATCTACAGACAAAGACCCGCTGGCACCCATCTAGGAAGATATATCTGCAGGTAAATTAAATCATCTTATACATTGAAGGAAATTTCTTGAGAGTTGTGACATCCTCCCACGACTAAAGCCGTGGGCTTGCTGCTTCAACCAGCGTACTTGCCCTTATCCCCTCTTCTGCAAGAAGGGACAGCGTATCGGCATCTTGAATTTCGGTATTGTAAGATGATTGTCCTTAATAGCGAAATGCTGTGGAACCGTGAACGATCCTCCGTCTCTCTTCTTCATGAATTTCGGATATCTGGCAATGTTCTTGAAGAACTTATGAATAGTTGCATCAAGAAACTGAATCGATGCCTGAAGGCTTTGTGAATTGACCTCCCTTAACCACTCGTTTTCGTTCTTTAGTTGCAGAAGAAGAGCAGTCATTTCATTCTGGCTCATTCCCCTGCCTGTCTTTGTGTATACTTCATTCCTTAAGTCAAGAAAATGATTCCATACAACCTGATCTCCCTGCTTTTACCACCACGATACCTTTTCAAGCGCCTCAAGGATATCCTTCTGCTTCCTTGTCCTCTCCAGTTCAGTAATACTGTCACCGGCATCCTCAACAACATGCAGCTTCTCCAGCTCCAGAATCATTTTCTCCAGGGAATACTTCCTCATCAGGCCTGATGAGATCATTCCCATCGTCAGCGCTGATCTTATTGTGAGCGATATGAAGAATATGAACAGTATTCCCCGGATTGTCGATTCCTTCCTTACTCTCATGGGGAATATATCAATATCCGTTTTCAGCATGCGGAACGCCTTCTCAATACTGTCCCGATTGCGGTATAAGGAAAGACATTCAAGTGGCTTGTATTCTCCATTATACACAAGTAGGAATCTACCCATACGGTTCTCTGCTGCCGTTATTGCATTGTTCCTTGCCCTTGTTTTGATTCTGCCATCCTCAATACTCCAGGTAAAATATCTCAGATATTGGGATGCAATGGATTCAATGGTTTCCCTGACATTTGGCCTGGCCTGCAGCTTCTCCACAGCCGATCTCCTCTCCGCAAGTTTCCTGTGGAAATCAGATCTTTCATCACTCTCCCTCCTGGGATCATGGTAGAAGTATCCCTGAAGGTTCAGATCGTTCATGGTGAAATTCACTGACTTGCAGAATACGGGCTCATTCTGGTACATGATGACATTGTCTGCACGATCCACAGATCTTGATGCAGAGGAGAAGACATTCTTCACCGCTTTCGGGACGAGGGATGCCGCTATTATGTAAGAATCATCCTTCAATAAGCTCATATTTTCATGAGAGAAGAATCCCCTGTCAAGTGTGATCTCAATCTTCGGAATGAGATTCCTGATGCTTTCCACAGTCCTCTTCAGGGTGACAACATCAGGAATGCTCCCGCTGTATATCTCAAAGAACAGCGGTATGTTTCTGGATCTCTCCATAACCATGCCCAAGTTTATCTGCTCTAGCTGAGGGTGATCCTTTGCATGGCCGTATTCCAGTATCTCTGCTGACCCGTATGATGGCACTGACGTGACATCATAAAGCAGTGAATTTCCGGGATTGATCCTTGATATGAGATCCGAGGAGAACTGCCTGTAGAGATCAGATTTGCCTATGCGATCAAGGAGTTCTGATATCCGCTGTGATTTCAGATCAACACTCAATGTACGGGACAGGGATGTGCCCTCGAACCATGCGTCAGTGGATGACAGAGGCAGTGGGCGGACAATCTTTGATACCGCAATGGCAATGATCTCCCTTGATTCAACTTCAGTGATGTGTTTTTCCAGCATCTCCTCAATTCCAATGTCCCTGACAATCTTCATTATTGGGATGAAGGGGCCATGTATCAGGCTCCTTTTTGGAAGGACGCTCCTGATCTTTCTTATCCCGCCATCATCCTTTCTGCCCACATACCTGTAGTGGTAGCTTGTGTTCCTTATTTTCGGGTTGTAGTATGGTATCCGCTCATACACGTATGTTTTCCCTTTCACAACCTTCTCGATTGTCTGATTCCTTGATGTAATGGTGGGAAATACCACCATTATAAATAAACTTTGCCTTAATTCATGAACCAATGAATTATGGAGAAATCAGAAATTAATGGTGGTAAAAATTCGGGAGTTCAGGATACAAACCTGCATGATCCAAAGTGCTTCTCAAGAAGAACTTTCTGTTCCTCGTTGGGATACAATCTGAATCTGGCCAGGCTTGCTTAATTTCTTAATCGAATCCAGATATTTCAAAAAAGTCCAATAACAGGAGAGTTTCAATGAGACGCTAGGTGGCAAAAGGATGGTTCCGTAATTTGACTACTATTGTTGTTTGATAGTGTAAAATACGCAGCCTCTGAACAGATGTTTTGTAGGACTATTTTGGGTATACAAAAAACGCTGAGGAACGGCGTGGGACAACGGAGATTCTCTCAAAGTGATCTACCGGTCTATCGCCTCATAGGTGAGACGGAAAGGTTTATGGCTATTTTTCGTTATCCAAGTGTCGTGTACAAACACCTATTGGAGTACGATTCCCAGTCAGATGCTGCTTATATACTAATGGTCAAAGACAAGATTTCCCGAACCATAGAGTTGGATGAATACACTTTTGTTGATCTTGACAAGGATAACAGAATCTTAGGAATGAAAATTCTCAATTTCTCGAGCAACAAGGTCAGTATCAGCCAATTGATAACTAAGCAAATTGGGAACGTGGTATCGATGGCTAAATGATTATTAACTATTCCGCGCACTCTCTCGTGCGCATTCGTGAACGGGAGCTATCTAAAGAAATGGTCGGGAAGGTAATTTCCAATCCCGATAGACTGGTCCAGATCGAAGAACTGAAGAAGGCTTTCAAGCAATTTGATGACAGCGTCGTCGCTGTGGTCTACAAAGAGATTATAGTCAATTACTAACATTATTATACTTATTAACATTACATTTTCATGGTCAAAACGGAGATGTATCCCATCGAGAGGAAGATGGCTGAAGATGATCTGAACAGGCTGATAAGAAGCCTTGAAAGAAGCACAAAGGTCCTGAAGAGACTTCTTTTCGTGAAATACAGATACGATGGTTATTCCGTGGAAGAGGCTGCAAGGAGAATCGGAATAACAAAAATGATGGGCTACACATGGCAGAGGAGATGGAATCAGGATGGGTACAGAGGCCTTATGCCGAGATATGCAAGGAAGGGGCCATCAAAGATGTCTGTGGAACAGAGAAACGCGTTAAAAGAGAAGCTTAAAAACGGGCAGTACACAACCGCTCAGGTCAAGAGTATCATAAGGGAAGAATTCGGGATAGAATATACAATGAAGCAGGTATGGGTCATTCTGAATAGCATGGGCATGAGACATGCAAAGCCATATCCTCATGATAAGAGGAGACCTGGAAATGCAGAGAACATTCTAAAAAAAACTTAGGCAAAGTATCCATGAAAGAAAGCATAATCGGATTCCTGGATGAAACTGCGCCACAGACTACGGCGAACACGGTTGGATTATGGTCATTCAGAAAACCAGAAATCATCGGGGATACCTCAAAATACAGGGCTAACACATTCGGTTTCTATGCAATCAACGGGAACAGTCTGGTGAATTTCCAGGTTCGTTCGAGGAGGGAAAACGTCACTTCTTTCATAGCGGGGATAAGAGACAAGAATCCTGAAAAGCCTGTGGCCATAATACTGGACAATTTCAGATCACACCATTGAGGGATCGTTTTAGAAACTGCGGAGTTGCTGAATATCAGGCTGATATTCCTGCCTCCGTATTCCCCAGATCTGAATCCAATAGAATTCATCTGGAAGAGCGTCAAGAGAGCCGTATCCGTTGCGTCAATAGATTCTGAAGAGAAACTGAAAGATACAATAAAAAAGAGTTTCCTGGTGTTATCAGGAAGGCTGACATTTGCAAAAAGATGGTCAGAGAAATTCCTAAACAAAAGCATAATAGTGTAGGTAATTAACTATAATTTTTACCCTTGATTGGATTCGGATCCAAAGGAAAAGTGATCCTAATCTCCCAGTTCCTGCATCTTCTTCTTGCTGAACAGGATTTCCTTGAGTTCTTTGTCAAGTTCAGGATCGTTCCTCCTGAGAAATTCAAGAAGCAATGAAAAATGCTCCTTTTCATCGTCCCTGTTATGGACCATAACGCTTTTCAGTTCCTCATTCTCTGTGGCATCAGCGCGTTCGTCATAGAACATTATAGCTTCCATTTCTTCTATAAGGGACTGCCTTGCCCTGCTCAGATCGTTTATTTTCTTGCTCAGGTTTTCGGATACTTCAAATCTCGGCATTCTATCACATCGCTGAGGAAGGAGTGAACACAGAGTCACCTCTTTCCCTTCTTATGTTATCTGATTTTAGCTCATATACATTACTGAATCAAAACATATCCCTTTTAAATAATGGAAATTTTGCGGCAGTAACGAGGATCTTTGGGATATATGGATGTTGAATCCGTTGCGCTGATTGTGCCCAATAAAAATAATTTTCATATAATTATTAGAGAAATGTTTTAGAAGAAGTAACTGACATAGCTTTTTTTGTGTCTAAATTAAGAACTTCAAAATCCAAAAAAATCCTTTTGATTGGGGGTCAAATCATTTAATTCAACATGATATTCCCTTGCACAAGACTTAAATCATTATTTTGAATTCATATTCAGTGAAATTTACAGTTATACTTGAACCACAGGAAGATGGAGGGTTTACAGTGAGTGTACCGGCACTCCCTGGTTGCATCTCTGAGGGGGGGAACAGAGAAGAAGCTCTCAAAAATATCAAGGAAGCGATAGAATTATATTTGGAAGTTTTAAAAGAAGACGGAAGACCTATACCCCAGGACGTTGGCGAGGAAGTTCTTCTGGATGCCTAAACTTCCCGTTGTATCTGGAGAAGTTGTAATCAAGGCACTCTCCAAAAGAGGTTTCATTTTCAGAAAAGGAAAGGGTGATCACGTGATAATCCAGAGCAAGAATGGATACAGAAACATAGTTGTACCCTTGCATAAGGAACTGAAGCCCGGAACCTTGAGAGCCATTATTAAACAATCTGGTCTAACTGTAGAAGAGTTTGTGAATCTATTATGATGAACTCAGCAGGAATATTATTTTGTATCCGCTTAATTATTTAATCGGATTCCTACCAATCCGCTAGACAATAGGATTTGCTTACATTTCTAAATGGGCTTGGCCGGATTTGAACCGGCGGCCTTCGCTGTGTGAGAGCGATGTCATAACCGCTAGACCACAAGCCCTTTCTGCGCCAAATTGCATTATAAGTTATTATATTATTGGAAGAAGTCAAC
>JAJZLW010000031.1:0-842 GCA_021850505.1 Thermoplasmata archaeon | reverse complement strand
GGTTTTAGCTATCTCCTGCTCAGATAGCAGGAAAACATCTCTAAGTACAAAAGTCCTCACAGGGTTGTTATATTTGTCCACAACTGCCGCTCCCTGTGAATCCAAATTCACGCATTTCTGAATGGCCTGCTGCAAAGTATCATCAAGGCTCACAACCACGTCAGGAAGGGCTCTCTGTACCTTCAGGCTTGTCAGATCCTTTATTCTTTCCGCGATCATTCTATCCTCTTTTCCCAGCTTAGTGGTGTATGGCGTCTTGGTTACTATGTCTTTTATATCCACTATGATGTAACCAAGAACTATCCATATCAGGAAAAGGGTTGAGTAAACCAGTACCGTCGAATAGGCGGCATATATAAGTTCAATTGAGGTTATGATCGATGCGGTGATCGCCAGTATGACCTCCTTGTAGTCTTTGAACCTGGACCACAGCCCCTTGGCGCCTCTTAATAGCATGCGCTTGCTACGTCTCAAGCCGATCCTTATGAGGGAGAAGTCTGCTATAATGTGAATAAAGAGACCACCCAGGGAGGCTATCGTTCCAAGTATGATGAAGGCGGTTTCATTGGGAAACCTTGTAATCATGATAAGTGGAATGAAGAACAGGACAAGTGATATTGTGATGTTCCCCGCAATCGGCTGATCCCTTATCTTTTTTGCAAAGAAGGCAGGAAAGCTTCTATCCACTCCCATCCTGAATATTGTTCTCGAAGCGGCAGAACCGAAGGAAAGGAGAGCCAGTATCCCGTCGTTGATAGAAGCAATGGCAACAACGATGACAATATAGTAGCTGTATACGGAGAAATGATTCTCCAATATACCAAGTATCGGAAGCCCGCCAG
>JAJZLW010000034.1 GCA_021850505.1 Thermoplasmata archaeon | reverse complement strand
AATTATGTTGAATAATGGAAATCCCTGCCGAACTGCAGAAGAAAATTTTTGACCTTGCGATTGTAATTGTGGCACTGGCGGCAGGTATAGATCTCTGGGATCTTGCTTTAAGCGCATCAACTTTTTCTGCAACCACCGGAAATACCTCAATATTGATCCTGATCATAATTTACTTCCTTGCTGGTGCTTTTCTCCTTTTAATTGCTTTAAAGGTTATTCTCAAAATGGTTCCCCTGAAAAGCCAGTAATATTTTTTTAAACAAAGAATATCAAACATATCAGGTTAATTTTTCATATACTGATTTAAGAATGCAGTATTGGAAAGAATTACCGGATCTGACCTATATGAATATATCATGTTCCATTGAACCCTCGCAGGACAAAAAGAAGAAGGGCAGAAACGCACTTGTTGTCCTTGTAGTTGGTGTGCTTCTCCTATATTTTGGATCCAGAATCAAAAGAAAGAGTGACGGCAATTGATATTTTCACAAACGAGCTTTCAGATTATTATTTGATCAAATAATGGGAAAACTTATCATAAATTATAATATGCTGCCAGATGGAAAATGACAGAGCAGCAATATACCGTATAACCAATGAGGAGAAGCCAGAAGATCCAGTATTCTCCGTTGAATACCTCGACCGGACCGCAAACCCGTTCATTGATTTTTATAAATTCTGTAATGGCAAATGGGAAGCCACTCACCCGATTCCGGCTGACAAGCCTTACTTTGGCGCCTCCCTCGAATTACATGAAAGAAATCAATACATACTTGGAAAGATACTTGAAAAATGCGCACTAGAAGAACAGCAGGACCCGGTCAGAAAGATGCTTGGAGATTTCTATTTTTCCTCCATGGATACTGAAAAAATAGAGGAGTTGAAATTCAAACCTTTGTCCGATGTCATGGCAAGGATTGATTCCATTCAGGATAAGGATTCGCTTGTCCAGATATTCTCCTACCTTCACTCAAATGGGATCCCATGTTCCTTTTCAATTTATTCGGACGGTGATATGAAGAACAGTTCAATCTATGCTCTGTATCTGGAACAGGGAGGTCTTTCGCTTCCAAACAGGGATTATTATTTGATGGATTCCTTCAAGGACTTAAGAGAAGATTACATAAAACATCTTCAAAAAATGTTTATTCTGTTTGGTTTCGATAATGATTCCGCGAATTCATCGGCTAACATCGTCTTCCTGATCGAGAAGAGATTTGCAGAGAATTCCAGAAGGCCGCAGGACCTGAGGGATCCGGAAAAGAATTATAACAGAATGGATATTGCTGCCCTCAACCAGAAATTCAAGGGAATAGATCTTCAAAGATATCTTTCATACCTCGGGCTGCCCAACACTGAGTACGTGATAACAGGCCAACCTGAGTTTTATGAAAATCTTGGAAAAATGATAGATGATGTTTCACTCACCGACTGGAAAATATACCTGAAATGGAAAATCCTGCATTTCGCATCACCATACCTGCATGAGGAGGTATTCAACGAGTATTTCGACTTTTACAACAGGAAGCTTATGGGTACGCCTGAACCTGAAAAGAGATGGAAGAGCTGCGTGAGACAGATAGACAGGCAGATTGGTGAAGCTCTCGGAAAAATATATGTTGAGCAGGAATTCGGAGCGGACTCAAAACGCCGCATGGAGGAGATGGTCTCTGACCTGAGAGAAGTATTCACGGATCGCCTGAAAAAACTTGACTGGATGTCAGTGGAAACAAGACAGAAGGCACTGGAAAAATTCAGCAAATTCAGGGCAAAAATAGGCTATCCGAACAAGTTCAGAGATTATTCTTCAATTATGGTGAAGAAGGACGATTATATTGGGAATATCATGAGATCGAATGCATTCGAGTTCAGGAGACAGATCGACAGGATCAATTCACCGGTTGATCATGAGCTATGGGGGATGACACCACCCACTGTGAATGCATATTTCTCGCCTACCGACAATGAAATTGTTTTTCCTGCTGGCATACTTCAACCGCCATTCTTTGATCCCAGACTGGATGATGCGGTAAATTACGGCGCTACTGGTGGTACCATAGCACATGAGATAACGCACGGTTTCGATGACCAGGGAAGGAAGTTTGACGCAGATGGAAACCTCAAGGAGTGGTGGACAAAGGAAGATGATGAGAAATTCATGTCAAGAGCGAAAAAAGTCGTAGATCTTTACGGCTCAGTTGAGGTGCTCCCGGGTATAAAGGTCAATGGAGAGTTGACACTCGGCGAGAACATAGCAGATCTCGGGGGAGTCAGTATTGCGTTTGAAGCCCTTGAACGCAGACTCTCGCGGAATCCTGAGATGAGGAAGAAGATAGATGGTTTCACTCCTGAACAACGGTTTTTCATGGGATGGGCACAGGGCTGGCGCTCAATAATAAGGGACGAGATGCTTAAAATGCAGGTATCCAATGATCCGCATTCGCCGGATAGGCTGAGAGCGGAACTGCCATCCAGGGTGCATGAAAAATTCGATTCTGTCTTTGGAGATTATAAGACATCGGAATACAAAAAGTATGAAACGATAAAAATATGGTGAGACCTGGATTCGATAAACAATTTTTTTATTATGGAATCAGTCAAGCCCGATGCTGTTTATGAATGCTCCGGAATGTCCATCCAGAACGAGCGCTATCTTCTTCCCCTTATCATCGAACTTTGCAAACCAGATCGGAACGTGAAGAAGCTCTGGCTGTGAAACATCCACATCCGTCGATATGTTCCTGATAGAATGATGCGTTGCATGCGCCAGGGCAGACTGGAGCTGGTCAACATTGGTCTTTGCATCGTTCCTCGCTGAGTCCTCTCCTATATCGCCATTCAGGACCTTTATGCCCTTCGGTACCTTTGTGATATCGAAAGGTACCCGATCCGTCAACTGGAATGCATAATTCCTTGGCTGGTATTCTGTCAGCCCTTTCACTGCTACCACAGGGTAATTATAGTTTTTATCCAGCGTGTAGGACCTCAGGCTTCCGCCACCTCCACCCATGCCGCCCATCATCATTCCGCCCATGAGCATCCCTCCCATCATCCCGCCGCCATAGCCGCCTCCGAATCCACCTCTGCCTCCGCCAAGGGCTCCACCGAGCAGGCCAGCTAGAACTGCAGTCCCAGCCACTTTTCCAATCTCGGCGCCCGTATCAACAGCTGTATACTTTGTCCTGGCTGAAGCAGGCACGATCCAGTAAGGGACCAGTGAGAGAACAACACCCTCGCTCTTGGACTTTTCCTCTAGATGATGTTTCAGGATACCATGATCCATGTGATTCTTGACAAGAATCATCACCTGGTTCTCATCTGCAAACTTAAGCGGCAGCATTGTATTGGATTCTATATTCTTCCAGCCTTCGTTGGCCAGGGAAATACTTGCACCGCAATATTCGCATGTGATTATCATTTCACCTATCTGCGGTTTTAAAGGAGCTCCGCATCCGGGGCATTTCAATTCCGTTACATCGGCCGAGGCAAGAACACCCGACTGTTGCTGGACTGTTGCCTGGGCATTCTGCGCCTGGGGAGGATTTCCAGATGAAACTGTTTCCTGCCTGGATCCGCATTTCGGGCAATAAACTGAGTCGTCCGGTATCTGTGCACCACATCTGTTACAATACATCCTTTCACCTAAAGTTGCTTTCCGCAGTTAGGGCAAAACTTCGCCGTAGAAGATACTTCCGCTCCGCATCCCGGACATTTCTTTGTGGCAGGTGCAGTCATATTATTTCCGCAGTTGGGACAGAATTTTGTACCGGCAGGCATGGATGTTCCGCATTTCGGGCATGTAATAGTTGCACTCTGCATTGGAGCACCACAGTTGGGACAGAATGTTGCATTGGCCGGCACCATCGATCCGCATTTTGGACAGGATTTCGTGGGCTGCTGTTGCATCCCTGACATCATCTGCCCGGACATGCCGTAACCCATACCTGCCCCTGCGCCAAGGCCGATTCCAATACCGGCGCCTGCACCTGCGACACCGTTCTGGTTCTTGGCTGCATCCACCATTGCCTGTCCAGCCTGGTACTGGATATAGTTGACCCCGAGTACAGACATGTTTGATCTTGTGTCTATTGCCTTCTGGACATCGTCTGGAAGTGATATATTGAGACCCTGTATCTTGTTTATCTCAACACCGTATTGCCTGAAGCTGTCAGGGGCCAGCGCAAGTATTATCTGCTCTATCGTTGTAAGATTTGCAGGTATATCAGTTATCTTCAGGCCCTTGTCCTTCATCTGTCCGAGAGCTGTATATGTCAGTATCACGATCTGATCTCGCAATCTTGCGTCAACCTCGTCGGAAGTTTCGACATTGAAAGTACCGACAAACTGGTTGATGAAGTTTTCAGGATCTGATATCCTCCACCTGTATTCACCGAACACCTTCAGGTTCACAATTCCGAACGTCGGGTCTGCGAACTGGTATGGTTCGGGGCTTCCAAATTTTCCATCAAGGAACCTGCGCTGTATGTAGTATACCTCTGCCTGCTGCTGAACACCAGAGAAAAACTTGAGCAGTTTTCCCACAACAGGTGCGTTGAAATCTGTCAGTGCATACCTGTTTGGCTGATCGAAGTAAGTGAGAACTTTACCATCCCTGAAGAAGACAGCTGTTTCATCCTCCCTCACGACAATGTTGTCGTTAAGCCTTATGAGACGGGGGACCTTCCACATAACGTTCCCCTCCTTGAATTCAGTCTCCCAGGCTATTGTGGTTGAGCCAACAACGCTGCCTCCTGAATAAGGTATCTTGCTGGATTTCTTCCCGAACATCAGTTTGCACCTCCCGGTGTAATCTTGATCTCCTCGATCTTCTGTATCCTCATCTCCCATGCAACCTTCATCTTCTGTATTGATCCAGAGAGATCGGCAATCTGCTTTGAGAACATACCTTCATTGAATGGTGATATTAACGAAGAAAAATCTGATAATTTCTGGATGTCATTGGCGCTCTGTATGAATTCAAGATCGTATTCATAAAGCGCGTTGAGTTTCTGCGCATCTATCCTGATTGATGGCGAGATTCCAGAATATCCCTGCTCTGAATGCAGGAGCTCGCCCTCGAATTGCTGCAGTCGTGACAGGACAGATGCTGATTGTACCAGGAACTGATAGCCTCCGGCAGAAACAAGGGATGATCTCAGATCCTGCATGCTTCGCTCTGACATCTGAAGGATTCCTGCTACCTGTTTCCTCAGAAGAGCATCTGCAACCCTTAGGTCCTCCAGCTGCCTGTAACCCCTGAAGCCTGGTATCAGAAGCTGCAATCTTTTCAGAACACCCCTGCTGTCGTCAACCTGATTCCTGATGTCTGGATTTGTGGTATCCATCTAAACCAGTCTGAGCCATGGTTAAAACATATATTAAGATTGATCAGTCTTGAAACAGAGATAACAAATTTAATCTACTCTTCAAATTATAGGTGTGCCTTGATGAATTCGGGGATCGGCTAGATGAACTCTGTTATACTGGTTCTTATAGTGTTCATAGCATCAACAGCACTGCTTCTGACCAATAGAATCCGGTATGATCTTGTCGGGATCGGCACGGTAGTCGTTATTGTGGCAGCAGGCCTTGTAACACCCACCCTGGCAATGGCCGAATTCGCGTCACTGCCTGTGTTCCTGTTAGGCATGGTGATGGTGATAAGCAAGACCATTTCGGATTCAGGCGTGATGGAGAAGTTCGGCGAGATTCTTTCAAGGAGGTTCAAGAACGAATACGTTATGCTTGCAATACTTTTCCTGATAATCGGTCTCATGTCAGGTTTCATGAGCGATGTTGCCCTGACACTGATGATGATACCGATCGCCTATATTCTTTCGGAAAAACTGAAGAAGTCCCCTACAAAATATCTTATTCCATTCGCATTCATTGCTGTTCTAGGAGGCAGGTTCACCGTTGCAAGCACCTCATCAAACCTCATTCTCTATGATCTGTGGTACCAGAAATATCATACTTACCTGCCATATTTCACCTTCTCGATCCCGGGGCTGATCATTGTTATTGTTGCAATTCCTGTCATAATAGGCATATCGATACTGTTGCCAAACAGGATCAAACCTGTATCGGATCTAGAGGAATTCAAGACCGGCGAATACCTGACTGAGGCGAAGGTTCAGGAGGGAAGTGAAGTTGAGGGCAAAACAATAGGGGAATTCGAGTCCCAATACAATGTCAGGGTCGTTGGCGTGTACCCCGGGAGGATAAGCAAGAAGAACCGCGTTCTGCGGAAAGATGATGTGATGATCGTCAGGGTCAAGCCTGAGATAGTCACAATAATATCTGGAATAAAGGGGCTTAAGATTGCACCCACTGAGGCAAACATCGACGAGTCGAGTGTGACAGAGGTCTTCATTATGCCGGATTCCAGGCTTATAGGGACGCCGATAAGCAACGTTAAATCTGCCGCCCGGCTTGATATAGCTGTTCTCGGCATATCAGCTTATGGCAAAAAGATAGTTGGCAGGCTCCGTACAA
>JAJZLW010000053.1 GCA_021850505.1 Thermoplasmata archaeon | reverse complement strand
GGCGATAACCAGGCATATTCAGTATGTTCCGTATAGACATTATTGGTCGTATCAATCTCAATGTCTGGAAATACCTCGAATCCAAATACAGTCTCATGGATTTTTCTATTGTTTTTTAGGTATTCAAATGAATAGATATCTTTCAGAACATTCTTGACCTTATCGCCTGATATACCGGTTTCTTCCCTGACCTCCCTGAACGCGGCATCCATTTCTTCCTCGCCTTCCTCAACCTTACCTGTCACGCACTGCCAGAATCCTCCTCTCTCAGGTATCACTTTTAGCATGAGTATCTCCAGATTCGGGTTTTTCCGGAAAATAATAACCTGGATTTTTCTAATTACTTTTTCCATTTTTACATCTTTATGATTTCAATGTACTTATATGCCTCATGTTTTCCAAAGCAGTACTTTATTTCGCGGAAATTACTTTTTAAGGTCTCAGCCCTCAATCTGATACTTTCAGGATCAGCATGCCTAATCAAGAGGTCGCCCATTATCTTTGCAATCTCCTTCATTTCTGACTTTCCGAAGCCTATACGTGTTACTTCCTGAGTTCCAATTCTAAGACCGCTGGGATCCTGTGAATTCTTGCTTGTATCCCATGGAAGGAGGTTCTTGTTCAGCACTATGTTGCATTTTTCCAGAAGTTCAGCAGCTTGCTTTCCACCACCCTGAGCCCTGACATCAACAACTATTGTGTGAGATTCTGTAAACCCCTTCTTTTCACCAAGAACTTTGAAACCTTCCTCGTTCAGGGACTGGGCAAGTGTTTTGGCGTTTTCAATGATTCTCGAAGCATAAACCGCACCATATTCAAGCTCCTCAGCCAGTGTAACTGCAAGAGAGGCCATTGCATTAAGGTGGTGATTGCTCAGTGATCCAGGAAAAACGCCCCTCTGGACGGACTTCCATGTTTCATCGCCTGTATTTCCAATAATGATTCCATGTTGCGGGCCAGGGAATGTCTTGTGAGTGCTCGCGGTAATAATGTCTGCTCCCTCTCTGAGAGGGTCCTGGAATCTGCCGCCGGCGATTAGACCGAGAACATGTGCTCCGTCATACCATACCTTTGCACCCACCTCCCTTATTGCATCCATTAAATCCTTAATTGGCGTTGGGAAAAGGAAAACAGATTGCCCGAAGAGGCAGACCTTTGGTTTTTTCTCCCGGATTAGTTTGATTGTGGCATCTACGTCGAGATTCATCTCATCGTTGTCAAATGGGTAATCTGATGAATCCAGTCCTCTAAGGCCAACAGCCCCAAATTTTGCTGCACTTATGTGACCGCCGCCCGAAAGAGGAGGGACAGTGATCTTATCACCCGGCTTGGTCAGACCGTATATAGCGGCAATGTTTGCATTTGTACCTGAAATAGGCCTTGGATCTGCCTGTTTGCTCTTGAATAACGAATTCGCGTATTCTATCGCTAGATCCTCGATCTGGTCGACAAACTGGTTCCCCTGGTAGTACCTGTGATGCGGCAGACCCTCCGCATATCTGGAACCGAGATCTGTAAGAAGCATTTCAAGTGCAAGTGGACTCATTACATTTTCAGATGCAATCAGTGGTATGCTATCCTTGAAGTACTCATTATGTTCCTTTGCAATCTCCCTAATTTTAAGAGCTTTCTCAAGATTGGTTGTCATATTGCTACAATGCTTCGTATGTATATTGAGGTTGTGTTAAAGTGAGGCGTTTCCAATTTTCAATATTGCATATCATGCTGCATAAACTCCCTCTTCGGCAACGTACCTTCTTCTGGCCAGTTCCATCATCCTTCTTGTGAACAGTATTGAGAATATTACTACTACAATTCCGAAGATGAATGATGCCCATGCTGCATATGAGATATTTCCGCTTGCTGTTGATATATCAATAAACCTCATCAATCCATGATGAACCTCTAGTGTGTGCCCTGCATAAATTGTTGGCCAGTATTCCCCAATCATGAGACCGCCCCATGTACTGTTTATTGTAGATGATATACCAGAAACAAGGTAAGGGAATGTTGAAGGTATGATTATTCTCCGCATCTTGCTGAAGAAACCCATATTCATGTTACGCATTAGTTCGTTATATTCGGCAGGCATTGCCTTTACGCCCATCCAGAAGGAATAGAAGAGGTAGTAAAAGGTGCTTATGAATGCCAGGCCGAGGACAAAGAATTCATTGGTGAATCCTCCAAGAGCATAATGTATGTCTGGATAGAGTAATACGAAGACAAATGGAAAATAGATTGGCGCAGGAAATGCGGTCAATACCTGGATTGTCGGTATTGATACAGCTTCGGCCTTAAGGTGCATGGCCAGATAGTATCCCAGGAAGAGGGATACGATGAAGGTCACAATTATAACGCTCGCCACCCTCGCATAATCATAAAGCATTCCTATCAGTATTTGCGGCACAATGCTGAATAGCCTGCTCCATTCTGCAGGACTCACGCTGATTACAAGTATGATCGAAAAGTACGCTATCCCAATCAATATAAGAAGGCCTATAGGGGCAAGGATATATCTTCCGTAATTTCTATCAGGTCTTTCATTCATAAACATTTCGTTCTGCGCAGATGCATTTCTCCGGCGATAATATTTCGCAAGACGGGTAAGAGGGGTTGCAGCAACAACCGATATCTTTCTTGTCGTGTTTTTGAAGCTGATCCTCCCTCTCCTCATGACAGGCGCATCAGTATCCACAGTGTATTTAGAAACTGCTCTTTTGCTGAATTCACGCAGGAAATAAATAATCACACCTATGACGATTGCAAGTACAACGAAGGCAAAGATTATTCCGGAGATGTTATTCTCTGCTATGAGATTATCCATTACCGTTCCTATTCCAAATGTCTGGTACGTTGTAACGCCGATGGCAAATACCTCACTTACTGTTATATAGAAGAAACCATCAGACACGCTTGGGAATAGGTTTGCCGCAATCCTTGGAATTGAGAATGGGATGTATACGTTCTTCAGTATTGAAAAGAAACCCATTCTGTAATTTGATCCCACTTCCACCATTTCCTTGGGAATTGTCTTGAATGCCTGATATTCTGCTAGCCATATATTCCACACAACTGCAGTAAAAACCAGGAAATCAGAGGCAAGTTCAACCCCGAGAGGGCCTCCTATCCTTGTGATGAAGAGTATCAGCACTATCGGAAAGAATGATATAACCGGAACAGACTCAAATACCTCTGATACAGCAACAAATATTGTCTCGAAAATCTTTCCCTTTATGGCACCATATGCCAAAATCCAGCCTGTAATTATGGATAAAAGGACTAACCCCACCACTCTACCAGCAGTGGCTAGCACTGCCAGTATTATGATCAGGTATTCCTGCATTATTTCCTCCCGGGCGGAGAGAGCTTTGTATAAAGAAGGTCAAGATATTCGTTGAACTTCGGATTTCTCGGATTTCTTGGCCTTGGTATGTCCACCTCTAATTTTCCTACTACAGTGGCGGGAATATTGTTAAGTATGTATACTTCGTCCGCAAGCTCAAGGACCTCTGTGAGGTTATGAGAAACTAATACCACTCCCTTAAGCGGGGTATCAGTCCTGAAAAGAATGTTGTAAATATCCTGCCTGAGACCCTCAGCGGTCAACTCATCTAGATGAGAAAATGGCTCGTCCATCAGCATAACTGTTGGGTTAGCTGCAAGAGCCCGCGCAATTGCCACTCTCTGCCTCATACCGCCACTCATCTCCTTCGGGTAAAGATCCTCAAAGCCCTGGAGACCTACGGCATCCAGTGCATTCTTTGCCATCTCCTCCGCCTTCTCGTATGGTACCTTCAGCGATCTTGGGGAAAGCATTACATTTTCGAGGGCCGTCATCCAAGGAAATGTAATAATTGACTGGTGGACAAATATCACCTGCGGGGTAGGTTTCGTAATCTTTTTTCCTAGCAGGTACGTAGCGCCTGAATCCGGCTGCAGGAATCCGCCCATAATCCTTAGAAAAGTAGACTTTCCAATGCCAGAAGGTCCAACTATGGCAACAAATTTATCCTGGCCCACTGAAATGTTAATATTCTCAAAAACCTTGTAACCATTCTCGTATGAAAAATGAATGTTTACTGATTCAAGAAGGCTGGTTATGCCATTGGCCCCTGCACTGTCTATTCCCTTGATCGGTTGATCCGTCACCATTATCACCTTCCAAGCAGTTCATATGGGGCACCTCTATCATTCCGGTTTCTCTATTATGGCTTTTACTAAACCCGGCATTCCTAATTCTTATTAATATTTATTTTTAAAAACCTGTTTAATGTATCTGTCTTCCAGATCATGGCTTTGTAATTATGTTAATATGAATTATAAATTATAGATAATTAATATATGATTATCCTGAAATATCTTCCAGTTTCTTCGTAGTGCTCCTTATTCCAGGAAGTACTATGATTCCGCCCACCACGGCAAGCACAGCAAGTGTAAGGTATGTAATGTAGAAGCCATGAGCGACAAATATGGAAAAAGCAATTCCAACCATAAATATCGGTGCAATGTGCCCCAATCCATCCGTAGCGGCTACGCCGTTGCTACGGGCACTGGTAGGGAAGTTCTCCGCAGCATAAACGTAAAGCATGGTTGCGAGGAAAGTGTTGGAAAAGGATGCTATGAAGTCTGCTACGACCACTTCAGCCACGCTTGTCTTGATACCGATTAGCCACATGGAGAGACCCTGGACGAAGAAAAGGATGGCGATAAGATACTTTCTCTCCATCTGGTCAGCGAAAATGAATGAAAGAAAAGCTCCCAGCGCGAACCCTAATCCGCCGAGTCCGACCACCAGTAAACTTGTTGCTATGGTGTATCCGGAAGCGGCGAGCAGTGATGTGGTCAGACCGAGGAATGGATATGCATAGACATAATAGAACAAAAATACTATCAGGACTATAATGAGACGCTTTCCGTTTTTTCTGCTGAAAAGATTGAGAAGCGGGATCTTCCGATCGCTTGTGGTTATACCCCCTTCAATTTCTCCAAGAGGAGGCAAAGATCCATGTTTCTTCATCTGGTAGCTCTCCAGGCGATCAACAACCTTTCTGGCATCATCTATCCTGCCCTTCATCAGGTACCACCTTGGGCTTTCGGGAAGATCCTTTCTATAGAACAATACGACAACAGCTCCGACTGCGCCAACTATAAAATAAAGTCTCCATCCATATGAAAGTGCTGGAATCAGGAAATAACCAATTATTGGTGCAAGTCCAGCTCCAGTAAAACCAAAAAATGTGCCGAGACTCTGGAAACGCCCTCTGCTCTTCGATGATGACAGTTCGCTAAGATAAGCAGATGCAATGGCCAGATCCGCTCCAATGCCGATTCCGGTCAGAACCCTCCATGCATAAATTTCTATTATATTGGTGGAAACGGCTGTAAGAAGCGAGCCAAGAGAATAGGTTATCAAAGATATACTGAGTGCCTTCTTTCTTCCCAATGAATCGGAGATATGAGACAGGACAAACGCGCCAATTGGATAACCAATCAGTGAAACAATTGTTCCGGTCGACGATACAACAGGCCCCGGTATCCCGAATTGCGCGCCGATTGTTGGGGCAGCAACTCCGATAGTGAGGACATCATACAAACCAAAGAAATAGGCGAAACCGACCAGGACCAAAATAGAATATGACCAGGGCCAGGTTGAATATCGCTCCATTCGCTTACTTATTTCCACACTTGCATCTTCTACCATTTTTAAAAAACCACCTTAATAAGTTAGATCTGGTATACGTATTTAAATATAGCGATAAAGCATTATAATATTAGTTTGAAAATATTTAACCTATAGCATCAAATACGCAGCACTTATTGCTAGTCAATATTTACTCGCACTAACTTCTTTTCCCTGAAGAACTAAGATGAATTTCCTCTGTTAATACATGGTATTTATGAGGGATAAGCAAGCATACTTTTACCGGCAAAATTGCCCTATATACAGTATTCTCATTCAGTCGAATATCTTGCCGGGATTGAGAATGGCCGAGGGATCTATCGCCTCTTTAATTTTCCTCATTATATCAATCGACTCTGATGAATTCTTGAATTCCATTTCATACAATAGAAGATGCTTTTTTTGTAAACCTATTCCATGTTCAGCTGAAACAGACCCTCCGTTTTTCACTGCTATTTTTCCGATCTCAGACATTAATTCTAGTGCCCTATCGTTTCCTTCTGGACTTTTTAGGTTCACAATTAAGGCAGGATGTACGTTGCCGTCACCAATATGCCCTGCAAGCAGGCACCTTATTTTGAATGACCTGGCCGCACTTGAAATTGCCATTAGAGTCTTTGAGATCTGTGAAGTTGGTACGACTATATCAAGAGTGATTGCGGATTCTTCTTCACTGCTCCTGAGATTATACAAGGTCTTGCCAATGCTCCGTCTAGCCTCATAGTATCTTTCCATGCCTTTCTTGTCTTTAACTATTTCTACAGAAAGCGGCCTGCTTGTGTTTATGATCTTTACTGCGTTGTTGAGATGCCTTTTCAGGGATTCTC
>JAJZLW010000119.1 GCA_021850505.1 Thermoplasmata archaeon | reverse complement strand
ATGATCCGAATGCATGGTTCTTCTGCGGCATTGAATCGGAAAACAGGGGAAAGAAGCTTGAGCATGCCAATGTATACAAGTTTCTCAGGAAGGGATTAAAGGAGGCAAAGATAGAACGGAGGATATATCCACACCTGTTCAGGCACACAAGGGCAACGATCCTCGCCTCACGTGTCACTGAAGCTCCGCTGGAGGCCCAGATGGGCTGGGTTCACGGATCGAGGATGACCCAAACGTATGTGCACCTTTTCGGAAGGGATCAGGATATTGCCATACTGAAGGCATACGGCATTGCTGTAAAGGAGGATGAGCCCATAAAATCGCAAAAGCCGTCGCTATGTCCAAGATGCAGGGAACCAAACGACCCAAAGGCAAGGTTCTGCTGGAAGTGCGGCATGATACTTGACCGTTCGCTGACAGAGAAGAAGCTCAAGGATGAGGCGAAGGAGATCGAATCAGCAATCATGAAATCGGAAGTGGTGGATGCTCCCACAAAGAGGATCGTGGAAACGTTCCCTGAAGAGTTCAAAGACCTGATACTTGAGACGGTGCTGAAGCAGATTGTTGAGAACCCGGAGCTGAAGGAGAGGTTTCAGAAGGAATTGACCAAGGAGAGAAAGTAAAAGAACCAGTCTGGGATTTGTTTGGAGTTTTAGGTGAAAACTGCCAGCCAAATAGTTCAACCGGGGAAACTTTATCTTCGAGGACAATCTCAGACAATATCGCTTTGCTCCAGCGTTTCCACTATTGTAAAGGGAGCATGGAGATGCCGATCTGCATTCATCTTCTGATAAGGGAATTGAAAAGAACTATTGAGGCGCTTAAAGCCATAGCCCCCATGGCATAGAGTGGAGTCATGAATCCAGCTACAGCTAGGGAAAGCCCGACATTATTGGTTCCGAATGCGATAGTGAGATTTTGTTTGGTCTTGTTGTAACTCAGTCTTCCTATTTCAATCGCATATATGACTGGTTTGATTGAATCTCTGAAAATAACTATGTCTGCCGACTCTTTGGACACATCGCTTCCACCGGAAACAGCAATCCCGACGTTAGCCTGTGCCAATGAAGGAGCGTCATTTATGCCGTCCCCTATGAATACAACCTTTCTTCCCTCTGACTGCAATTTCCGGATAACTGCCGTCTTAGCTTCCGGTGTCTGTTCTGCGTAAAAGTTTTCAATGCCTATGCTGTTTGCGATATTTTGAGCGATCCCCCAGCTATCCCCGGTCAGCATTACTACCTCCATGCCCATTATTTTAAGGTCTTTGACAACTTGTTTTGCTTCATCCCTGATTTTGTCACTTATTGTGACTGCAGCGATCACCTTTACATCATCTGATAAAAATATTGCTTTAAGATTTGTTTTTATTGCCGCGTCAACGAGGCTTTTTAGGTTTTCCGGCACGATCTTACCGTGTATCGAGAGTTCACCACCAACGAAATATTTATTTCCCCCCATCTTTGCGGATACCCCTATTCCTGCTGTTTCACTAAATTCGGAGATGTCTAGAACCTCATCGATTCCATTTTCCTCCGCATAGAACCTGATAGCTGCTGCAAGGGAATGGTTGGAATTATATTCCAGCGTATACAATAGTGCAAGAGCCTTATCTTCTTCTATCGAGGAACTAAAGTCTATGACTTTCATCTTTCCCTCTGTTAACGTTCCGGTTTTATCAAAGACCACAGTGTCAGCATTTTTAAGGTTCATAAATGGCTCTCCGGATCGGAAAATAAAGCCACTCTCAGTAGCAAGAATCTGCCCTCTTTCCATTGCCAGCGGAGTTGACATGCCCAGTGCACATGGATATCCCATTATAAGAGCGGCAAGAGCGGCATATATAGCTAGGTTAAGAGTAATGATTCCCTCTGAGACAAAAGGTATAACAAGCCAAATTGAGAAACCGAGAAATGCGGCTCCGATTACCATTGGGGAAAAGTATTTCAGAATTCTGTCTATAAGCTGAATCAAACCTGGCTTCATTACCCTAGCTTCCTGGATGTATCCTGCTATTCTGCTAACAAATGAATCGTCGGCGGTCTTAGTTGCCGTGGCAATGACAACTCCGTTGATGTTTGTTGATCCAGCCAGCATCTTTGATCCAGGTTTCTTAAACACAGATATGCTTTCTCCGCTGACCATCGATTCATCGAACTCGGAAGTCCCTTCTACGACTTCACAGTCCACAGGTACCCTCTCCCCTGGCTTAACTTTTACAAGATCGCCCACTTCAACCTCAGAAGCGGGGATTCTTGATTCCCCTCTGTTTCGTATGACAGTAGCTGTTTCCGGGGCAAGTGAAAGCATCTTGAACACAGCCTTTGTAGATCTTTCCCTGGTAAGTGTGGACAAGTAAGCTCCAAGAAGATGGTATGTTGTTATGAATGCTGCAATGAGGAAGAATGGAACAGATGGGAAATGGAGAAATAATCCAAGAATACCGCCGGCAATTGCACCCAGTGCAGCCAGTTCCATCAAAACATGCTGGTTAAGTATTTTTCTCCTCAGTGAGTTCACTGCCATTGCAAGGATTTCTCTACCCATGTAGAAGACGTTCCAGCCGGCAAGGAAGGCAGATGGAATGATGAGATATATTGAAAGAAACTGGTCAAGCTTAAAGATTGCGAGGATTACAAGACCTGCAAACGCTGCATAGGTTGAGTTCCAGAAGGTCTTCTTGGATTTCTGTAGTTCCTCTTCTTCTTGTTTGAACCGTTCTACCTTGTTTCTGTCTCTGACAGTATAGCCGAGTTTCCTGATGGTGTCTTCTATATCGCTCTCTTTTGCGTATTCAGGGGCGAAGTCCACAAGAGCTTCCCCCTGACCGAGGTTAATATATACGCCTGAGACACCGCTTAATCTCGAGAGTCCTCGCTTGAGTGTCGTTACACAGAACGAGCACTGCATTCCCCCTATAGGTATCTGAACCCTTCTAGTTGCAGTAGCCTGGGATTTATTGTTTACTGATTCCTCTGCCATGGGGAGTGCCACGTAAATTAGTAATATTATTCAACAGTGTAGCCGAGATTTCTTATTCTTTCCTTGATTTCCTCTGATGAAACCTTTCCTGCATCGTATTTTACTGAGACCTTCTTTTTCTCGAGTATGGGATCGACAAGTATTACGCCGTCCATGCCTGATAGACCTTTCTTTATGTTATCTGCGCATCCTTCGCAATGCATATTCACGGTGTATAGCGATTTCCTTATGTTATCCGAATTCATTTTCTCACCAGACCTGTTATCTTAAACTCCCATAATAACTATATAGTTTATTGTAATATAGTTATTAGAAGTGTAATTATGGGCAAGAAAGAAAATGACTGTCCATTTCTGGAAATGTTTTCCGTCATAAGCAGGAAGTGGAGCATGCTGATCCTTGCAACTATAGGAGAAAGTGAAAGAATTGGATATATGGAAATCTCCAGAAACCTTGGTGGAATCTCACCTAAGGCGCTTACCGACACTCTGAATTTACTTTTGAGCAAAGGATTCATAGAGAAGAGAAGAATCAAAGGGATACCTCCAAAAGTCGAATACACACTTACGGAAAGAGGCAAAGAGATTGTCAGCCTTCTTAGACCACTTATTTTTTGGGCAGTAGAAGCAACAGGACACAGGGAATGTCAGATCGCAAGCCACTTTCTTTGAATTAGAAGCACCATTTAAATGAGAATGGAAGCTGTTGAAGTGAAGCAAATAATCAATCAAATGCTTCGCAAATTCATTCAATTTACAGATAGGATCTTTGTCTGTTAGGTGTGATGGTATGCTTAAGAGCTCAGGAAAGTATGCTGCATTTCTCCTGAGAGGTATGTGAAAATCAGTGCATCCCGCAGATCCTGCAAAGCTTGCACCGATACTCAACCCATCAAAGATGAATCGCAAGGAGCGTGCAAGGTGGCAAAACTTCTGAGCCTTGCAGGCCTCGAGGAAGTGAACATCCAGTCTATGGGAACGGATGATCTCAGATCACTTATAAAGAAAACTCCTGGAGAGGAATCCGCTTTTGTGAAGAGTCCATTCAATACTTGCAATGCATGGTGTTGTTTTATAAGAGAATGACATATTCGGAAGACGGGGGCATAAGGAAGATAAAGGGGACAGCATCAAGGCTCACTCCTGAAGAAAGCACCGAAATATTGGCTACACATGCAAGAGTACCTGAATTCAACAGCAGAAGACAGATAGTGGAGGATGAAATCCAAGGGCAACTGGTAAGAACTGAAGAGTTAAACTGCTTCTGACACTTCCGATATAAATGCCTATTGCTCACGATAATATCCCGGATTTATGACATCGGCATATTCTGCAACAAGAAGAAGCTGGCATCATATTCCAGCCTTGTTCCAAGACAGAATCAATCCTAATCAGGATAGGAGGGTGTACACAGCAAGGCATGTTCCATGCTCAGATTTATTCTTGTAAACAAACATGATTAGGCAAGGCAAAAGGATGAGGATCAGATATCTGAGTCTTGTAAGAATGCTTGGAAAGAACCGTGCAATCGTTGCAATAGAAAGGATCATTGAATGCTGTCAGAGGTGTAGCATTCTATGACTATAAAGATCATATCATAGAAAGAAAAATGGAGTCTATGCGTAGAGAGCCTCTGCATCCGACTAGCGAAATGAAGGAAAGATGCCATAAAGTTCCTTAAAAATCAGGAGACGACTACCATGTCGGATCAACTTTTTTTCATAGAAGTACGCTATGACGTCACCTTCAAAGACGGTTGAAATCAGTGCACATATCATTTGGAGTCAGCTTTTCAGAACTGAACGTAACGCATTGGAGTGGGACGAAAGCAATAAAACATAAAATAGTTACCGTTGTACTGAATGCTGATCTTTGAAGAATAGACTTGAATTTCCTGCCTAATTGTCTGGAGAGTTGCCGCATCCTTAATTGCATTGCTGAGTTCGAATCCCGGTGCTTACGTACCTTTTTTAGGATCAACTCGAACTCCATCTTTCAAGGTCACCCCTTTTATCAGAAAACGAGACAGCGATCAGTTAAGTCTGCTTTAGTTTGATCCCGTGAAATATCCAGAATTATTCAGTGAAACAGCAGAAACAGCAGGTATTCATCATTCGGTTATACAACTCCTTATAGTGTTACCGGAGCAATGATGACGATATTCCCTGGAAAAGGTGAATTCAAGATGAAAGGGCAAAAATATTTAGGATGTAAAATGTCAGGAACTGTATCATAGTCCTTTTCGTCACTTGTCCAGACTGTGAGAAACAGCAAAGATCGCATATACTTCTCGCTTCTCCTTCCCGCCATTCTGCCAATGTAGCATAAAAGATAAATGAAGCAGATCAATAATGATCATACGACTGCTGTTATGAGAGCATACAAATCTTTAGAATCCTTCCAGACATGGGTTTCATTAAATCCTGCCTCGGTAAGCATTCCTTCGAGATCACTGGTAGAAAATTTATATGAATTCTCTGTGTGTATGGACTCGCCTTCCCTAAATCTTATGGTGAAGCCTCCAATGTTGTATGACTGATCTCTGGTACTTATGAGGTGCATTTCAACCCTCCCTTCCTTGCTGTTGTAGAAAGCATGGTGCCTGAAAGCATCCGATGGGATATTTATTCCAAACTCCCTGTTTATTCTTGCAATAAGATTTAGATTGAACATTGAGGTAATGCCTTTGCTGTCATTGTATGCTCTCTCTATTACATCAGGATCCTTTTTTAGATCGGCACCCATTGTAAATGTCTCACCTTCACGTAGAACTTTCCGGCAACCTGCGATAAACGATTGCTGTTCTGGCGGTTCCATATTCCCTATTGTTGATCCTAGAAACACTATAGCCTTCCTTCCTGCCATCTTGATTGATGACATGATATCTATTGCAGTGTAGTCAGCGCATACAGCCTTTGCAGGGATGTTTGGGCATTCCATGCCGAATCTTCTTAGAGCATCTTTGAGTGCATCCATGGATATGTCAACAAGAATGACTTCTCTTGGATTGGTAAGACACTTTGCAAGAAGCACGCTCTTCTTTCCATTTCCACTGCCAAGCTCGGTCAAGGAAACATCTTTACCTATGACCTCTCCTATTTCACTGGCCTTATCTTTGAGTATCTCCAATTCAGCCCTTGTGGGATAATACTCATCAAGCTTTGTGATCTCTTCGAAAAGTTCCGAGCCAGTTCTGTCATAAAAGAATTTAGGACTGATCCATTTGTTTTCAGAGAGAAGACCATTTATTACATCTTTCTTAAAGTCAGATAATCGCGGCTTAAGATCAATTATTTCGTACGAATTCTGCAATTACATCAACCCTTAATCAGCCTTATTCCGGAGAACTGCCATCTATCATCGTAGTGGTAGAAATTCCTATAAGTCAACCTTGAGTGACCTTCGGGTGTGACACAGCTTGCTCCACGTAGTACCATTTGGTTTGACATAAATTTCCCGTTGTATTCTCCTAGTGATCCTGAAAGAGGTTTGAATCCTGGATATGGCGAATAGGCACTGGATGTCCACTCCCAAACTCCGCCTGGTCCTGATATGGCAG
>JAJZLW010000100.1 GCA_021850505.1 Thermoplasmata archaeon | reverse complement strand
TTGTCAAATATCATCTCCATATCAACAGGCTTGTATGCCATCGACAGCAGCTGCGCATCTCCAAGATTCTTGTCAGGCCTGGAAGCATCCTTCACTGAAATCTCCATCCCGCCTCTGATGATTGATAGCCGCATGGACAGGAATGCTTCCAGATCCATCTTCAGCCAGTCTGGGGGGCTTTCATAAGATGTGGTCTCCCCGAACTGTGGCGGGGTAGACGGATATATTTTTATCTTGGGATAACCAAATCTTCCAACAAATATTGATGGAGGGGAGGATCCTGAAACTTCATTGCTTATCGGTTTCTGCAGTTTTGGCATAGTCATCGTCTGCACCAGTATTGGGCAATAAGAAAGCCCGCACAGATTCTTTGCAGCCCGGCATTTTATGCACAGTGAGGCTGGAATCTGGTATGATGTTTTGAACTGCATCAAAAGTAAGAGATCAACTGACTATTAAAGGATTCTCAGTTAACTACAGTCTGTAATAAAAAAAGACCTTCTTCTTTCTAATTGTCCTGAAGATCCTAATGGTATAGCAGACTCTTGGGAAGAGTGAGAGAAACTACATAATTCGGTTCATCCACTATTTCAGAAATTTTCAGGTTTCCTGCAACGCTGCATAGCGCATACGCTTCTTCTTCGCTCAGACCTGTTGTCCGTGTGATGTCATCTATCATCTCTTCTATAGCTATCAATGCTGCCTTTCGTAAACTTCTCGATATTCCCGTAGTCAAGATACAAATACCCTCTCCAAACGCCGGGATCATGGCTCTGGGATATTTTACAGTCTGGTTTTTGATCACACGGAACCTGACCGTCACTTCAGCTCCTGTCTCTATAGCTGTTCCACAAACTTCACCATCACCCTGCGCCGCATGTGGGTCCCCGAAGGAAACCATAGCACCATCTACATTGACAGGAAGATACAGTATTGAACCCACAGTCAAAAGCCGGTTATCCATATTACCTCCAAATTGCCTGGGTGGAATCATAGGGTATCTTCCTTTCCCGGGCAAAGTAGATACGACACCCAGAAAGGGTCTTACAGGAATCTTGATTCCTGATAGAAACCTGTTTCTGCTTACTGCGTGCGAAAGCCCAATATCCCAGTGAATAAGGTGATCGCTGAATCTTCCTTTGAGCAGGCCGAATGATGGTGAAATCGAAGTCCATCCCCATCTCCATGTATTAATTTTTACAATCTCCACCATCAGGGTATCCCCTTTTGTTACACCATCAACCTTTATAGGGCCGACCGCAGCGTCGTATTTGGATGGATCTAGTTTTGTCAGCACAGAAACATCAGAATCTTCCCTGATCTGTAAAGTAGAAGAATCAGGTATATCAAGGGAAACAAATTCATCAAGTGGAACGGATGTGATCTCCTTTGATTTCGCACTCCACTCAAATTGCAGGTTTCTTTCCTCCAACCCGCTTATTTTTATCACTTGTTAGGAATTTTCCTCTTAACTTAAATTTATGCCCTGATATATCTGAATTGAAATGTTTCTTAATATTTAATATAAAACGAACTTTCTTCAATTTTTAGCCATGTGGAAGCTGTCGGGACCAAGACATAAAAAATATTACATAGATACGCAATCAACCAAGAAGTAAATGAGCACAAAGAATAAACTTCTTGCAGTATTATTTCTCATACTATTTCTTATAATTATACCGCTGCAGTTCGTGAGCTCTGCTCTCATCTATATCGCTAGAAATACCAAAATATATCTTATCTTCGGCTATTTTGAGAATTACCATATTGTTTTCGTTACGATTATTCTGCTTCTAATTCTTGGATTTATGGTTGCCAAAAAAACAGTTGGCTCCTATAGATCATCTATATCTCTGCTCTCACTCCTCATAATCGCGGTTGCTTCATTATATGACAACCCGTTGAAATTTGTTGAGGACGAAATCCTGCTTCTTGTTTTGCTTTTTGTAATAGGCGGTATTTTCATATTTCTGGCCGAAGGTAATAGAAAAAAGGTACCTTATGTTTTAACAATAGCCGGTGCCATCATCATTTCCTTCGTTGTTCCAATCTACACGCTTGTACTCTTTGGTTTTATTGTTTTCATAGCCGCAAGCTTCCTGTTCACCAAAACCCGTTCAGTACCATTGAGACAGAAGACAGCAAAGGAATCGGTTCAAAAGGATGGAGAAAAGAGTCAAGCCAAAAATACCAAAGAACCTGCAACGATCCCAGCCGGAGATGTTCAGCCGGATAATGGTGTAAATAAAGATCAGACACATTTGAATCAACCTGAAATACCACAGGTTGTCGAAGTTCCGCCTGATCTTGACTCAGTTCCTTCAAATGCACAGTGGCCTGGGCAGAGTGATTATTCACGCGCAATGCAGAATCTTTCCTTCAGCATTTCACAGGATTATCCTGAGATCCTCTCTTCCTCGGTGGTACCAAATCCTTATGTAAATATACCGGGCAATGTCGTCTATTCGTCCGGAAATTACGGCACAATATTCAAGCTGCAGAACAGCTCTACTGCTCATGCCCTAAAGTGCTTTACAAGGAGCAAACCTGATCTGAGCAGGAGGTACTATATCATTTCAAAATCTTTAAGTGCGTTTGATGGAGGAGGCATATTCGTCAACTTCAATTATCTCCCCAAATCCATTCGCACACTAAAGAATCCAGCTGTGTATTTCCCATCACTTTTAATGCAGTGGATCGATGGCCAGAACCTTAACGCTTACATATCTGAACATCTGGATTCACCCAGGAAGTTACAGGATCTTGCTAAGAATTTCCTCTCTGTTGCGATAAGGATACACTCAGCTGGAATAGCACACGGCGATCTCTCTGGCGACAACATCATGGTGAGTGAGAACGGTTCTGTTTCACTTGTCGACTACGATGGCATGTTCGTGCCGGCTCTCAAAGGGCTGAAGGCAACTGAGAATGGACATGATCATTTTCAGCATCCTAACAGGAATCTTGACTCGTATTCCTACAACCTTGACAACTTTTCCGTTCTTGTCATATATCTATCGATTTTAGCTGTAAGCTATGATGAAACATTCTGGGCTAAATACAACAAGAATGATCAGGATTGCCTGATATTCAGAAGGAGTGACTTCACTGATCCTTCAGGATCTGCGGTGCTTTCGGAATTACTTCAGATACGAGGCAGGATAAAAAAGCTTGCCCGTCTGCTCATAGAGGCGCTTTCTCACGATCCCTTATGGGATGGGATAAACCCTGAAAATATAGCTAAGATACAGAGATGAATACGATAGTAACATCATCATTTCTCATTTTGCCGCTTGATATGAGCGACCCTATAAATGAATCCCAGTTGTCTGCATTCTCGAGAATGGAAAGCCATGGTTTCTCTGTCTTGTTCTGCAGCATCCATTTTGAGATTGCATCCGTTGCAAGTATCAGTGTATCTCCGTCCTTGAGCCTGCCATATTTGACTTCCATTCCCGGTACCTCGACATCCTTGCTCAAACCAATTGGATAGCCATGTCCGCTCCACATCAATCTCGGCGTAAAATTTAGATCCCGGTAATCGGAATACGGGAAAGATTCCATCTTGGAACCGCTCACATGGAAAATGCATGAGTCACCTATTGTGATGCATCTGTATCTCTTCTGCCCTTCCATTTCAATCTGAATACCCAGGAAAGTTGAATACGATCCAAGTATTGCCTTGTTCTTCTGGAACCATGGAAGGCCCTCCCATGAGATGCTTCCGTACCATTCCTTTCTGGCACGATCAAGAATGTGTTTCATCGCCTCCCTGTCATTCATTTCCAGGCTGGGAGGATCATCTGTAAACGTCTTGACGAGTGCTTTTGCCCAGACCTTTGAAAAACTGGACTCAGTAGCACCGTCTGCTATTGCAAAAGCACCCTTCTCTGGAAGCAGAGAGTAAGCATCCTCATACTCCTCTGCCCTGTAACCGGATTTCTGCCTGTGAAATTCCCTGACCGAGAGCAACTATTGCATCTGCCCCTGTGGTCCGCGCGTCCCGATATCAATGAATTCAACCAGCTGTTCCAGCTGAGCGTTGAAAACATATGCCCTCGCGTTGTCCTTCATGTCAATCTGCATTTCTCTTGCGTATCCGACGTACTGCGACGGAAGGACGCTTGAGATTGAATACAGTGATTTGGCATATTTATCATCAGGAAGCTGCAAATCATCACTTGGAAATGCTATTGGAGTGGCAGGATTTGACGACAGGTGGCAGTTCCAGATCAACGGGGTACCATCTGATGTCCTGAGCTCAAGGATTTCCCTGGCAATCTCCTCAGGATCCCCATCTGTTGCCTGGCCATCCGTGATGTTAATGAGGATCGGCGGATATGATGCTGGGTGATCCTCGACCCATTCATGCATGATATCTTTTGCCATTGACAGTGCCTTGCACATTGGCGTGTCTCCATTCGCAACAGGATCGAACCAGACACCGAAATCATAATCCACTTCAATGTCACCTCCGGATCCATCAGGTACCTTCATCTTCCTTTTTTCCGTCTTTAGGGGATTCGCTGCCAGCTCAGATATTGGATGGACTTTTTCACCTTTTAATATTGAATCTGCCTTGCCAGTAACAAAACCATAGCCAATAACGCCTATGTGGAAATAATCCCTGATGCCATCACTTTTCGTGCACCTGAGAACAAAATCGCCAATCTGCCTGTTAATTGCGTCTGACGCTTCCTGTGCTTTCGATCTCTGTCCACCAGGGAGTTTATGACTCATAGATCTGGATTGATCAATCAAAAACAATATTAGAGACGGGTTTGTTCTGCTTATCTCTGCTTCGTATGCCATAGGTCTTTAACGTCATTTATGTTATAAATATTTCTGAACTTCATATCATCCATCCATTTGTCTGTTATAATTCGGCACCTCCTCGAAACCTCTTCAACGTTTCCTGTTTCCGAGAAATAATCGGCGGCATAAAGAGGTTCTATCATCTGATAAAGCCTGATTCTTCTTGCAGTATTCACATTAAGGAGGCCCTTAAATCTTCCGAGAATGGGAAACAGGTCTGTCAGGTCAAAATCCATTGAGACAGCAGCGATGTCGAGAGCAACATCACCAAATGAAGCATCAGACCAGTCTATGATACCAGCAATATTATTGCCGCTTTCAGTTATCCTGACATTCTCTCTATAAAGGTCCCCATGAATTAATTTGAGGTCATTCTCGTCCATGTCTGAAAGAATATTAGCAGAAAGGTCTTTCAACGAACGAAAAAAATCTGCAGGAATAAATCTGTTAAGCGAGTCGGAAAAAGTACTGATTAACCCATTCAGGTGCTTCAACCATGTAAACCGAGAATGGATTGGAACACCAATTTCAGAACACTTTTCAGGTTTGATGCTCCACAGATATGAAAACAGGATGCCGAAATCCTCCAGAAGTGAATCTGAAAGTTTTTTCACAGAATTCAAGGGATTACCATGGATCAGTCTGTATCCGCCAAACACATCTCCTTCATTTACAAGATAGGAATAGTCTGGAATTTCGAATGGAAAACCCTTCAAAGATTGCAATAATTTTATTTCCGTCAACAACTTCGAAACCTGGATACTGTTTTTTGGAAACCTGAAAACGATTTCATTGTTAATTATTAACACATGATTATCCCATCCGCTGTCAATGAGAACGGAACTTTCAATTTTCAGGTCAGGGAAATATTTCAGAATTCTGCTTTTCAGGAACTCTGTGATCGCCCCTATATTATCTGGCATTTCTAAACATCCTCTTTACATAACTTAAAAACATGATCGTCACCGCCTGCATAGGAAAATATAATTTTGACATCATTTAAGAGGCAAGAACATATAATGCAAAAAGGTTTAAGGTTTGCCCATTAAATTCCACAAAAAGCAGAGGTTGCATTAAGGAGGCGTTTAAGTTGAGATCAAAATCTTCCCGTTCGGAGGGATCGAAAGTTAAGAAAACCAAGGAACCAAATACAGAGGGAAATAAGATAATGATCGAATCGAATGAAGGAATTAAAATCGCGGAAGATCTACTTTCGTTGAAGACCATCAGCGAAATACGGGAAAAAATTGATCTCATCCAGAAAGACCTTGATCTTTATGATCAAAGGGATAAAATAAAAGACCCGGAGGATCAGAAAAATGTGGCACTGGATTTCTTCAAAATGTATCTTGATAAGGCCAGCGCCTCATATACCGCTGAAAGGGCAAAATATTATCTGAAATCGCTCAAGAAAGCGCTATCGGAGAAGAGAACGACTAAAATAAACGATATTAACCTCAATCAATGGAAGAACTATAATCATATCAGGACCGACAGTCTCTGGATTTCTGACAGGAGGGTCAGTCCACCTGAAAATCTTGCCTGGTATTGGGGAAATTTCATACCAGAAATACCGAGACAATTTCTGATGCGGTATACAAAAGAAGACGACTGGGTTCTTGATCCATTTGCCGGAAGCGGAACGACACTCTTTGAAGCTGCAAGGGTGCATAGGAATGCCATAGGAATTGAATTAAACAGTGATGTAGTGAGCAAAGTAGCTTCTAAAACGAAGGAATTAGGCATTCAAAATGGTGTTGTGACTGAACTTCATCAGGGAGATACGCTGACCCTTGATTTCCTCAGTTTACTTGGATCATATAATATAAAGACAGTACAGATTGTTTTCCTGCATCCTCCATACCACAATATTATAAGGTTCAGTGAAGACC
>JAJZLW010000098.1:21300-34896 GCA_021850505.1 Thermoplasmata archaeon | reverse complement strand
TTCAAAGATGATTCGAAGGAAACAATAACCTAGTAGCATGTAATACCTTTAACTGTGATAAAATGGACTTTACTTTAAATGATGAACAGCAGCAACTAAAAGAAACTGCCAGGAACTTTTGTGAGAAAGAGATAAAGCCAAGAATAAGGCAGATGATTAAGGAGAGAAAGATCCCGTCGTCGATATCCGAAGGGCTGTCAAAAATGAATTTTTTAGGAATGACCATACCAGAAAAGTACGGAGGTATTGGTGCAGACGCTATTTCCACGGGAATAGTTGCGGGAGAGATAGCAAGAGCTGACCCGACTGCTTCAATTCCAGTGCTTTTTTTAGTGCACAACGCGTGGTCCTATCTTATAGCAAAATACGGAACAGAATCGTTGAAGGATAAGATCCTCCCTGACGCTGCACGTGGAAAAAAACTCATAGGGATCGCATCAACCGAGCCTAATTTCGGATCTGATATTGGATCAATGGTCTCGTATGCAGAGAGGAAAGGAAAAGCGTATGTTGCAACCGGTGAAAAATCTTATATCAGCCTTGTAAGGGACATTGCTGAGAGAGGCGGTGGTTTTGTCACTGTATTGAAGACGGATCGTTCAAAGAAAACGGATGGTGTTTCGCTTTTCTATATGCCATATGACAGAAGTTTTGATATCACTTATCTTGAGGAAATGGGGAGAGAGGGTTCATCATGGGCGGCTTTTAGATTTAAAGATATAGAGATACCTGAAGAGTACATGCTTGGAAAGCTAAACCAGGGTTTCAGGATAATTCATGAGGGCTTTGAATTTGCCCGCGGCCTCATTTCACTTATTTCAACCGCTTCCGCCACCAGTGCCATTGAAAATGGTATTGCGTATCTAAAGGAAAGAAAGGCGTTTGGGAAGGAGATTTCAAGGTTCCAGGGACTTCAATTCCAGCTTGCCGATCACGTGGCAAGAATTGAGGCCGCAGAAACTGTAGCCTACAAGGCGCTTTACA
Organism: Thermoplasmata archaeon; assembly: GCA_021850505.1. Next base: position 33,912 of record JAJZLW010000098.1, on the reverse strand, counting down.
TGTATGATCAGGAGCAGAAGTACCATAAATTCTCGAGATTCGAGGTAAGCAAGCAGATTGCAATCGCTAAGCTTCTAAGTACGACATATGCATTTGATGCAATAAATGATGCATTGCAGTGGCAGGGGGCATATGGTTATTCTAAGGACTGCCCAGAAGAATGGGCGCTGAGGGGAATAAGATCATTCCAGCTTGCAGAGGGATCAAGGGAAATCATGAAAGTCATAATAGCAAGGGAGACACTCGGAAAAGAATATATGTAATATACCTTATTTATTTTCTTCCCTAAACGTGTTGGTAAGGTGGAACGGGTTTAACAGATTTCTAATGAATGCAATTAAGTCACTCCATTCGATCTGTCTTGTCAAGAGCAGTATCCCAGTAAAAATTAACCCAGCCCCAATCATGACTGGTATGAGTATGAAAATCCTCTCGGGACTAACAATCCTGGTAATAAAGTAAAGAAATATCGCCTCAACAGCCCCGGCGAGGAGAGGATAGAAGGTTCTACCGGCAAATTTGATTCCTGATGTTTTTGTTAGAAAAATCCTGAGACCAAGATAATAAATTATGCTTGCAACTAAAGAGCTCACTCCCCCTCCGAGGGGACCTATTGAAAGGTACCTTATACCAAATATTTCCTGGGGTATCAAGAGAAAATTCAGTATTATGTTCACAGTCATTGAAAGAATAGAAAGACCACCAACGATTCTTGACTTACCCTTGGCTATCAGGGCTGAACTTGATGCCGTGACCAGAACAGTGAAAATAGCGGATACTGATAGGATTGATAATATATCAGAATATGGCGTGAAGAGCGCACTGAATATCCTCACTATGTAATAACTGAGGAAAAATGTCATAACCACCAGTGGCAGTATGAAAATGATTACAAGCCTCTCAAATTCATTTGTCGTATGGTTCAGGTCAGAGCTGTCTGAAGACGAATGCAATTTTGATAGTATGGGCAGGAAAAATACAGTGAGAGCTCCGCCAAAACTGCTTATAACAAGAGCAAGCTTCTGGTCAAGGTAAAAACCACCGGTTGCAAAGTCTCCCCAGAAAAACTGGATGATTATCTTGTCTATATTGGTATTTATTGATCCAACTACGCCGGCAATTGCAAGAGGAATGGCAATCTGAGTGTATTTTTTTATTGTATCTAGATCAACACCTGAAAATTTCCATGGCCTGCCGAAGCGATATGAAAAATAAAAGTAAAAGAAGTATGAAACGTCATATGAAAGAGACAGAAATATTGCCGCCGAAGCATCGGAAAGGTAATTTACATTTATTATTGCAACTATTCCCATTACAATGAAAATTGAATTTCTTATGGCTGCGTCGGCCATCAGTGGTATTACATATTTAGCCGACGATATTTTTGACCTAAAGTATGACTGTGGAAAACTCCCAAGGCTCACAAAAAAATAATACGGTATTAAACCGATGATTACCCAGTAATCGATGGCGAATTCGAATCCCCTGTGAAGTATATCTGTCCAGAAAAACAAGGCTGCAAAAGTAACAGCGGCAAATATTCCCCCCAGAACCATTTTGATCGCAAGTATATTTGAATTAGCTTTTCCCTCGTCCATCCCACTCGAAAGAAATCTAACATAAGCTGTTGAATAGCCTAGGTCTGAAAGAAACGAAAAAAGGCCAACGAAACCTATCGCGAATGAAAGAATGCCCCATGAAACCGGATAGAATCTGGTAATAAAGAAAACACCAACTAGTCCGAAAAGGCTATTGAAAACGTTCTGAACCACCAATAAGGGCGTCTTAGACCTGAGCAACGGGGCAGTAATGTAAATGCAGAATTAATATTATGTCTTCTTACCAAATGATATTCTATCGCTTTTTTTAAAGCCTTTAATTGGTTTCTATTTATCGTTGACCAAACATTATTCAATTTGCGATGACTTTCTTTTAGAAATTCAATATTTGCAATTATTCTTCGAGTTTGGGGATATTAGAGCGGGTAGCAGAATTGTTACAGATACTTCAGTAAGCGTGTTAACTAATATTACACCCGGTGAATAGCTGATAGGCGGATATATAAAATTGAATGCATATGATCATACAAAAAAAGAACTGAAAAACATTATTAGAATAAAGAGCTGCAGGCGTCCAAACTTCATCTGCCCCCAAAAGACGTAACTTAGGAGAAAAATCAAAATCTCCTCTATGAACCAGGTTGCATATACTGGCCAGCCAGATGCAGGAAGGTTATATTCAGGTAAGAGCAGCAGCAAATCATTTGAGTGTAAGGCATAGACAGTGGCAAAAACGGCTTCATAGAAAGCAAGCCCACAAATAGCAATTAATAGCGCCTTTAAGATATTCCTGATCTTAAATTCTGCAATAGCAAATGCGAAAACAATGCTTATTATAGTGAAAAAATAGATTCCTCCTATAGCGACCGGAAATGAATCAGAATACGTTATTGCTGTTCCGAATGTTTCAACTCTGGACTCAGCAAGACCTAAACCAATAAAAAGGCAAAAGGACATTATTATAAACCATGAAACCAGCATCATAGGTTTTTAAAAATGAATTTTTATTGGTGTGCATGTATTGAATGTTAAATTGTATATAAAAACCTTGATTAAAATAAAAGGTTAAATTCAACGTGAGATAACATAGCAGATGCAGTGGACTGAGAAATACAGACCAAAAATGCTCTCGGAACTCATTATTTCCGATGATATATTTTTAAAAATCAATGAATGGATTGATTCATGGAAATCTGGAAATCCCAGGAAAAAATCACTGCTGATATTCGGTCCTCCTGGGATAGGAAAGACAACTACGGCACTTTGCATTGCTAACACCCTCAACGTTCCGGTAATAGAGATGAATGGATCCTCTCAGAGAAACAGGGACAAGATCAGGGAGATAGCTGGCAATGCAGCATCGACAAGAGACCTGATGTCTTTTGATGCGGAAAAGAGGGAGATGGATAAGGTCATACTGATTGATGAAGCAGACAACATGCATGAGGGAAGAAGCGGAGAGGATTCTGGCGGGATAAGGGAACTTGCGTATGTCATCAGAACCTCAAGAAATCCCATAATAATAACCATGAATGAATACTACGATTTCAGAAGAAAACAGGGTGCTGATTTAGTTTTAAGCATGTCTGAAATAGTAGAGTTCAAGCAATATCTGAGGAGGAATGACAATAACGCAAAAAATTTCAGGATAAGGTTATTCAAAAGAATCAGGCAGATTCTTGAACTGGAAAACCGAAATGTAAGGGCTGAGATTCTGAATGAAATATTCGATCGTGATGGTATTGACATAAGGGCCATTCTAAACGATGTTGAGGCTGTAAGCGCTCAGGAAAATGCGCTTCCTTCATCGGAAAGAGACCAGGTCACATCAATCTTTAAAGCGCTTGAGAACGTGTTGGTATTAAGGGATCCAGACCTTTCTCTTCAGTCTATTCTTGACCTTGACGTAACCCCGGACATGTTTCAACTCTGGATAGATAATAACCTGTCAAGCGCTGCAAAAGATGTTGAAGATCTCGATGAATCATATGATATTCTCTCTATTGCAGATCTATACGCAAATTTAGTTATAAGAAAGCAGCACTTTGCATTTTTATCGTATTCACAGGAACTTGCAGCCCTAATAGGTTCACTGATAACAAGATCTGAAAAACATTTCCTAAAGTTTCAATTTCCAGGTTATCTTGGCAAAATGTCATCTATGAAGGAATCCAGAAATGCAAGGAGATTTGCCCTAAACAAACTTGCAAGGTATACACATGCATCAGATTCAACAGTTTCGGACCAGAAGTGGTTTTTCCGGGAGCTGGCCAGAACATCCGGCCAGGTTTTTGAGGATATCGTAATGAAACTTCAACTTTCGGATCTTGAAGTTCAGACTTTATCCGGTCTGGAGTTTAGGAATCTCAAGAAGTGATTTGCACTTTTTTATGGTCCCGCTCACTGTGATTATCGAAACACTAGTTTTGTTCTGAATATACTGGCATATGACATCCTTCTGGAATTGATCGGTCAGAACGATGGCATTGTTTCCGTCTGTCCATTTCAATTTTGTGCCGAACTTACGATGGATGTCATTAACGACTGCCTTCAGATTTTCTTTATCTGCCTGCATAAGTATGTAACGTTTCCTAATAGTGGAGCCTTTCACTGACTCCTGATTGCAATTTGTTTATCTATCTTTTTGGATCAGATTGATCCTATTTTATACATAGATATTCTCATGCTTATATGAAGGTTGTAAAGGCCAGGTACCTGTATGATGGTGAGAAGATCTTAAAAGATCAGTATGTTGCTTTCGATTACGAGATAAAGTATGTGGGCCCGAAGAAACCGGAGGGTGAGATAATTGCTGAAGGCGTTGTTACTCCGGCGTTTGTGGATGGCCATAGCCACATAGGTATGGATCGGGCAGGTGAACCATACACAGAAAGTGAGGCCAACGAACATATGGATTCAATATATCCTCTGGTCAGGGCAATTGACAGCGTATACATGGATGATCATGCATTCCGGGAGTCTGTTGAAGCCGGGGTCCTATATTCCACAGTGCTCCCGGGGAGCGGAAACCCGATAGGAGGAAAAGCTGCTCTCATTAGAAATTTTGCAAACAATACCAGAGATGCATTTGTTAAGGAGATTGGGATCAAGGCTGCGCTTGGCTATAATCCAAGAAGCACAGTAGAATGGCACGGGAAACGACCAAACACGAGAATGGGGGCAGTTGCCCTTCTGAGGGAAAACTTCACCAAGGCAGTGAAAGCAAAGGAACTTTTAAGGAAAAAGAAAAAAATATTGGAGGAAATAGAACCTCTGACCGAAGTTTTCATGGATATTCTTTCTGGAAAATACAAGATGATGATCCATCTACACAAGGAGGATGACCTTTATACTGCAATCCAGCTGTCTAAGGAGTTTGGTTTCAAGTTCATTGTTAACCATGGGCTGGACATTTTCAGACCAGAACCGTTTCTTGAGTTGAAGAAGAATAATATTCCATTAATTTACGGACCGCTGGACTCTCATCCGTATAAAGTTGAACTGAAGCATGAAACATGGAGAAATTGCAGGATGGTTCATGAATCAGGAGTCAACTTTGGAATGATGAGCGACCATCCAGTGATCCTGCAGCGTAATATTTTCCTGACGATGAGACATTTTATCAGGTTCGGAATGAGTAAGCATGAGGCCGTCTCACGATTGACAAAATCAACTGCAGAAATAATTGGAGCAGAAAAATTGGGATCGATCAGGAAGGGGTATCTGGCTTCTCTGGTGGTCTGGAACGGTGATCCGTTTGAGTTTACAAGCCATCCGGTCAATGTGATAGGAGAGGGAAAGACAGTATACGAAGAGTGATGCTCACTGTGTAATGGCATCAACTCTTTTATCAGACTCAGCAACCATTCTGGCTGAAATAGACATTCCAAGTAACATTATCAGAGTGGCACCAACCACTGAAAATAACCAGAATAACTTCCAACCGTAAATGAGCGAAAAAGTCGGTATAACAAGGATTGCAAGAGAACCTAATGTTGAACCTAGGTTATAGACGAAACCGACCCCTGTAGTCCTGTATAGCTTACTGAAAGATTCAGACATGAATGCAGGCAACGACGAGAATATCATTGCCTCGAAGAATGCCTGGATCGAAAAAGCAACCACCACATCTAATAAGGAATGCGAAAATGCGAACATGTCAATTATGATGGTTGCAATCAGGAATATCACAGAATAACGTAGCATGTGAATAAGTCTCTTATTGGAAAATCTCGCGAATGTCCCCCCAAGAATAACGCCAGCGATAGAGATCAGATTTATAATTGCCACCCAGAAACCGGTTGTTGGTCTTGTAAATCCGTCAACCTCCTGAAAAATTGTTGGGTATAGGCTGAATGTTGCTGTGTCTATGAACAACAATCCACCAGTAATTGCTAAGAGAACTAGGATAACTTTCCAGGAATCTCTTACAAGTTTCAGGAGAGGAAATTTGTAAATCTCCTTCTTTTTCTTGGCGTTTTCAAATACCTTTGATTCCGGCATGAAGAACCTGATTCCAAAGGCTGAAAGTCCCGGGATGATAGTTGTGATAAAAAGGATCCTCCAACCGATTGTGACATAAGCTGGTCCAGTCACACTGGATATAATAAAATATACAAACCCAAGAATTGCATAACCTACGCCGAAGCCGCTCTGGACAAAAGCACCCATGAGGTTTCTCTTCTCCATCGGAACACTTTCCATGGAGAGGGCAGTTCCTCCTCCATACTCAGCTCCTGCAAAAAGGCCCATCATGAAGAGAAGAACTCCCATTATGATAGGAGCAGCAGGGCCTATCTGTGCATAGGTTGGAAGAAAACCCAGTGAGAAGCTTGATAGTGAGAATATCAGGATCGTAACAACCATCATTCTTTTTCTTCCCAGTCTGTCACCTATGAAATTGCCTAAAAAGGCAGCGCCGACAGCTCTGGCTATCCCATTAACAACGAATAGAAAGAAATAGATGATGTAAAGGTCACCGGGAAAAAATAAGGGTTGAATTGTTGATTCCTGGATCAAATAGGAAATTGTAACGTACCCATCCATAAGCCAGCCTAGGAAAGAACCTATCACCGGGAGCATGTAGTTGTTGTTTAATTCGGTCTCCATTCTTGCGAGTGGATAATGCCTATGTTCTTTATTCTTTTCTATTTTTTTTTAAAAATTCCCCATGTTTTCTGTCAATCTTAAATTCTTCTCATCAGGACGTGATCGATGGTATGATCGATGTTCTTCTCAAGTATCAGATGTGCATGGTACTTGGTAGGCGCAATGTTTTCCAATAGATTAACGGCATTTATTTCATCCCAGATCTTTCCAGCGACACTTTCTGCCTCATCAATGGACAGCCGGGAGTAGGAATTAAAATATGACTCCTTCTTGGAGAATGCGGTTCTCATGAGAACCTTGAATCTCTCAATGAACCATTTTTTTATAAATGATGGATCCGCATCTATGTATATAGAAAAATCAAAAAAATCAGACACGAAAAACTGTGGTTCCCTTGCTTCTTTCGATTGTGGTGTTTGCAGGACATTCAGGCCCTCCAGTAAAAGAATGTCAGGCCTGTCCACAGTGATGAATTTATCAGGTACGATATCGTATGTCAGGTGGGAGTAAACCGGTACCTTCAGATTGCCAATTCCTGACTTCAGATCGTAAAGAAATGATATCAGATTTCGTATGTTATAGCTTTCAGGAAAACCCTTTCTATTTAGTATTTTTCTTTCAATTAACACGCTGTTTGGGTATATGAACCCATCAGTTGGAATGAGATCAACCTTTGGTGAGCCTGGCCAGGATGAGATAAGAGTTCTGAGCAACCTTGCTGTTGTGCTTTTTCCAACAGCTACGCTTCCAGCAATTCCTATTATGAATGTTATCTTTTCATGTTCAATGCCAAGAAATTGTCTTCTGGCACGATAAAGTGCCCTCGAGGCCTTGTAATAGAGGTGAAGGAGTCTGGACATTGGAAGATAAATGTCAGAAACCTCATCAAGCGATATATTTTCATTAATTCCCTTAATTTCTTCGAGATCTTCTGTATTAAGGGTCAAAGGAGTGGAATTCCTCAGCTCTTTCCAGCTGCTCCTGTCAAATGTGAGATAAGGCGTCTCCTTGCCACCCTTGGAGGTAACAACCGAAACCATAGACCGATCATATCAATATACTATATATTAGATCCATTACTGGAATAGTGATTCCACGGTTTACAATAAATTTAGATGTAATGGTTAATAGTATTCTTGCCGGAAATATTGGTACAAAGATGCACCACAAAGCATATTCCTCAGCAAGAGGTTTTCCTTCAATGATAAAAGGTAAGACTCTGGCAATTACGCTGGTAATTGTGGTACTCGCATCTTCTTTGTTTATAGTTATGCCTTCCGAGGTGAATGCCGAACCCTATTCCGGCTCACCTGGTGGAGTCACGAATATAACAGTTTATTTCCATAATTTAAGCAAACCGGTCACTGTGGGGAGTGAACAGAGCCTCCATATTTCTAATACCATAAATGATACCGCAAGCCAGTATTACCTCACTGGGGAAAATGTTAGTTCAACTCATTATCTGTCGCTCTCGTTTATTTTATACCCACAGCTTTCGGGGGGCCTTAAGTTGAATGGTACCTCATACGTATGGTTTTATTTTGCGCAGAATGGATCTTCTCCAACTGCAGGCAAGATTAATGCCAGCTTTGTTGAGGTCTCACCAAATGGGTCAACAACAGATCTGGGGAGCGGCCCGTCAATAACGACTTCAATCACTTCACCAGGGTCTACTCCAACGCCCGTGCTTATCACCGGACCCACCATTGATGAAACCATACCAACAAATTACAGCCTGAGGATTTATATAGAATTAATAGGCAGCACCAGCGAAATTTACAGTGCATATTGGGGAAATGTCAAGGGAACGTTCTACTATTCAAGAGCAATAATACCGGTATCAACATACTTAAACCTGCAAGACGAGAGGGTAATATCCTCAACAGGAGAATATAATGGCTCCTTGAGCACTGAAACTCAGAATAAGTCCGTTACTGTATCGGTAAATGCTACGGATCCACTTGGTGAATATGATTTTGCGAGCTGGCCTGTAAACTATAATATAACGTATTCGTCAAATGTCATCCTGTCTGGACAAATGCAGCCCGTTACAGCATATTCTGCATTTTCCTTTTCCAGAACGTATTCATTCTCCTTTAATTATAGCGGTTTTGCTCCAGGGAATTATATAATAACAATAAATGCTACTGACAATACTGCCCACAATTATTACAATATAAACGGTGCACTTTACGGCAGAGATGCGATTCTCTCTATCCAAATATATATTGGAGAGCCGCCAATTAAAGCTAATTTTACTGTTCTTGACTCTGAACAGAGACCGCTCATGGGGGCCGGAATCTCGATTGATTATAATAACGTCGTAATATCAACCAATGTTACAAATTCGCAGGGTCTTACTACAGCAGCTCTATCGCCTGGTAATTACACCTTATTAGTAACATGGGAAGGGATTAACGTTTACAACCACAAACAGACTATAAGTAATTCCTCACGCAATTTTACAATTGTGACAGAAGTTTACTCTCCATCATTTATCTTTACATCCATTGAAGGGCAAACGCTTTCAAACACAATAGTTGAAATTAAGAACCCATTAAATATCAATCTTCCATTGATTGCAACGGGTTCTAACGGCACCCTATATTTAAATCAGGTCCCATACGGAAGTTATTTCTTTACAGTCTTCTGGCATAGCAGTCTTGTATATTCAAATGCCATCAATGTTGACAATAACACTAAATCTAGCATTGTAGTGAACGCATATTCCCAAGTTTTCATTGTTACAACTGCATCCGGAAACGTAGTTCCTGATTCTGAAGTAACAGTGGAAAACTATACATCTGGTTTAATTTTGGGTTTCAACACCACAAACAGTGAAGGGTCCACATCCATTCTGATACCTTATGGAACCTATTCTGTTCAGGCATACTGGAAAGGGATCCTTGTTTACAATAACGCCTCTGTAAATCTAGTGAATAATAACGGTTCCATCAGAATAATAGCCAACATATTCACAATAGAAGTTAAGGTTGTTAGTAATAATGGTAATCCTTTAGCCAACGCGGTCATTAAGACCACGTCCAGTTCAAACGGGTTCCAGTTCTTTGCTGAGACAAATTCAAACGGCACAGCTACTTTAACTCTGGCGGCAGGCATTTACAATATATCCGTATACTATAACGGAGAATATGAACTGACACCCATATCGCAGACAATATCGAGGAATATAAATGTGAACTCCAGTTCATCCGTGACTCTTATTATGAATGAACTATATCCCAGCTTCTTTTCTACCGTACTTTTCTTATTAATTACAATTATTGGAATAATTGCTCTTGTTGCAGTTATAACTGTCCTGATCATGAGGAAAAAATATACTAAGAATCGCAGTCAATAGTTCAATGCCTTTTTAATCAATCAATATATGGATGGGATAAAGATTATAAAACCTCAATTCAACTATAAAAACGGTTATATAAACATGTCCGATACAACTTTTAAATGATTAAAACCCCTAAAAGATTTGGAAGCTTCATCGGAGGAGTTGTTGTTGCGCTCATTCTGATACCGTTTTTTGCCCTGATTTCAGTTTACGCTATCATCTTTGCTGGATTGATTGCTGGTATTGTCAGCAGGGGTGTTGCGAGGGGAGTTCTTTCTACCATTATAGCGGGATTTGTCCTTGTAGCAGTCGTTATAACACTTGCAGTTCTTAATGGCGATACCTTTCTTTATAATACAATGCCGTACTTTACACAATTCGCTGTAATAGAAAAGGCAGATGCAGAGCTGTATGTCATTGTTCTTGATTCAACACTCACGATAGTTGAGAAGACGATGTTCTACCTTGTCCTCATACCGGCTGTCGGCGGTCTTATCGGTGGTCTGATCAGGCCCGGATACTGATTGAGGATCCTAAAGGAAGCCTGCCTTCCCATTGAAAGAAAGTTCTGACAGTGATATCTTGTCTGATTGCCCCTCCATGAACAAAGCGGGCATTGTGGCGGAATCCCTGTAGAATTTCTCAACACCAAAGTCCTGCAGATATCCGTATCCCCCGTGAGACTGAATGGATTGTCTTGATGCCTTTATGGAAATCTCAATAGATCGTATCTTGACAGCCAATTTTTCCATTTCGGAAAGCGAATTCCACCTTGCAAGATATAATGAAAGTTCATCGATTTCACTCTTCATTATTGAGAGGGGATAAGCCACAGGTTCGTAATCCATTAGCAGATGGCCGAACGTGCTTCTTACCTTTGAATATTCCATAGCTTTGCCAATTGCCCCATTTGCAATGCCCAAAGCTATTGCAGAAACTGCATTTCCCATACCTTTGACTGCAGATTCTAACATTGAACGTCCATTTTCCTTTGAAATTACTATGTAAGATGAATCCGAGAATTCTACTGACGAGATTCCAAGCCCCCTGAAACCGAGAACTGGATATTTCTCCTTTATTTTAAATCCGGATGTAAAGAGAAGAAGTGCATCTGGCAGGGAGTCTGCGGAAATAAGGAGAATATCGAGCCCAGGCCCAAGAACGTAATTCTTGATTCCTGCAGAAGATTTTCCTGAGAAATCCAAACTTCCAAGTGATTCTTTGCTCATAGTGGATGAGGAAAGCGAAAAGCCGGCCGATTTTTTGCCTGCTGCAATTTCCTTGAGTATATCGGCAGTTTCTGCTGTTTTAATCAGCAGCGGGAATATAATTGAGTTCTGCACAGCTATGAACAGAGAAACAGAAGGGGAATATGATGCAAATGTTTTTAGAACCTGCAAATATGCGTCGTCAGGCAAAAGTGACCCTCCATACTCTTCCGGAAACTTGAGGGCGATAAAGCCCTGAGAACCTAGTTTTTCAATCAAATCCTTATCCAGGCCTGTTCTTTCTATCCTCAGGGCCTGCCCTTCGATATATTTCCTGCAGAATTCATCAACTGCCGAAACAAGCATTTCTGTCTGATCTTCCGGCATTACTGAGCCACCTCCTTGTTGAGGAACCTCGAAATAACAAGTTTTTCAATTTCACTTGTCCCCTCCCATATCTCAAGTATCTTTGCGTCCCTGAAGTATCTTTCAAGATCACCCGTTATTCCTTTAAGACCTGTAAGCTCCAGTGCTTTCTCCGCGCAGAATACAGCAGTTTCTGATGCATATGCCTTTGCCATGCTCGTTATTTCTGGTTTAGGCTTGAACTGGAAAAGGTACGATGCAGCCTTGTATGTAAGCAGCTTTGCTGCTTCTATCCTGGTGGCCATTTCGGCTATCGTGAAGCTAACATTCTCTAGATTTCTGTAACTATCAGGCATTGTCCTGAGTATTTCCATTGTTCGATCCAGGCTGCCCTGAGCCACGCCCAATCCCTGTGCAGCAACAAAAATCCTGCTTATGTTGAAAAAAGTCATTATGTAGTAGAAACCTTTTCCTTCCTCTCCAACAAGGTTTTCCTCGGGAACCTCAACGTCATTCAATATTAGCTCGGCAGTGTCTGTTGCCCTGACGCCAAGCTTTCCCGTGAGCTTGTTTGAGGTAAACCCCTTTGAGTTTGAGTCAACCACTATGACGCTAAGGCCGTGATGCCTCTTGTCATCTGGTTTCGATGTGCGAACCAGCATTACAAAGAAGTCAGCTATTGATCCATTTGTGATGAACATCTTGGAACCATTTATTATGTACTTAGAATTGACCTTCTTCGCCTCTGTTTTGATTCCAGCAACATCGCTTCCCCCACCGGGTTCTGTTACAGCGAGACCCATGATTGCCTTTCCTGCATTCACCCTTGCAAGGTATTTCTCCTTCAGTGTATCGCTGCCGAAGAGCATAATTGTCTCAGCGCCAAAATATGGAACAGTAACAGATATGCCCAAACCGGGATCGACCCTGCATAGTTCCTCGATTGCAACAAGGCTCTTCCACGGGCTTGAAAAGTCAACAATTCCCTGATCAAAGGCTTTCTTCTTCAACTCAAATGGAAACT
>JAJZLW010000098.1:0-21200 GCA_021850505.1 Thermoplasmata archaeon | reverse complement strand
GTAACAGATATGCCCAAACCGGGATCGACCCTGCATAGTTCCTCGATTGCAACAAGGCTCTTCCACGGGCTTGAAAAGTCAACAATTCCCTGATCAAAGGCTTTCTTCTTCAACTCAAATGGAAACTTCTCTTCCTGATCATACTTTCTGGCAAGTTCCTGAGTAAATTCACTTCGAGCGAAATCCTGCACCTTCTTTTTATGATCCTCAATGTCCTGAGGCAGGTCAAAATCCATTCCAATCACACCCTCTCTAACAATACTGAATATCCCTGACCACCGCCGACGCACAGTGTCGCCATTCCCAGATCCTTTCCTTTCTCCTGCAGTGATCTTGAGAGCGTACCAGCCAATCTCGCACCAGTTGCCCCCAGTGGATGCCCGATTGATATCGCCCCTCCGTGTATATTTACCCTGTCGAGGGGGATCGAAAGCTCTCTCATTGCATTCAAAACAACCACTGCGAATGCCTCATTTATCTCCCACAGATCAATATCATCGACCGAAAGACCGGCGGAGGCCAGTGCCTTTCTTGAAGCAGGAACCGGTCCTTCGCCCATTATGGAGGGTTCTACCGCAGCCCAGCCAAATGACTTAATCCTGCTCATTGGCTTGATTCCATATTCCCTGATCTTGCGACCTGACATTACCATCACCAGAGATGCACCAGCGTTCAGTGGCGAGGAGTTTCCAGCTGTTATCATGCCACCCTGTTTGAAAGCAGGCTGAAGCTTTTCAAGCTGTTCAATAGTTGTATCCGCCCTGATAGACTGATCCTTTTCGACCTTGATCATTTTACCCTGTGACTCGACCTCTATCGGAAGAATTTCATCCCTGATAAAAGAAGCCTGAGATTCAGAGGCGAGTTTGTGACTTCTTAAAGAAAATTCATCCATATCTCTCCTCTCTATCCCCCTCAGGCCAGCAAGTTTCTCAGCTGTCAGACCCATAGAATAACCTGTATTCATGTCAAGTTTCATGTATTCAGGCCGTACCAGGAGCTTAAGATTTGGTTTAACATGCGGATTGTTTGACAGTGGTACATGGGTCATATGTTCCATTCCGCCGGCGAGCACAATGTCAGCATTTCCAGTCATTATCTCCATTGCTCCGATAGTGATTGCATTAAGTGAAGACGAGCATGCCCTGTCAAGAGCCATCGCAGGAACTGTGACCGGTAATCGTGATAGAAGAGCGGGATGTTTTCCGCCATACATCCAGTTCTCGTCGGCCTGGAGTGCACAACCTGATATTACATCAGATATCTCATCAGGTCTCACTCCAGTCTGCTCAATTGAATCATTTATCAGTCTGGAAAGAGCCTCATCCATCCGGATTCCGTTAAAAACGTCGCGTTCAGGATCAGCAGGTCTCGATCTTGAGAAAGGGGTCCTTTTGAAATAAACCAGGTACGGGGTATTATTCTCATCCATGATACTTCAGATCAATATGCTAACAAGAAATATAACTAATTTGCCTTAAAATTTTAAGAAATATTAACTGATAGAGAGAAGCAGTTTCTCGTTTATCTCGAGGCTTTCAAGGCCTTTTGATATTCCCTGGTCTATCAGTGGTGTCCTTATCTTTTCAAGCAGGGATTTAGTCTCCTTGAGCCTGTCAAGGCCGATATACTGGGTAAGCTGATATACCAGTCTTGAAGGAGTACCGGTTCCAACGAAAACATCACTCATGCGCTTTACAATTTCTGGAAGCACCCTGAAAGCAAGATCCCGGTTCAAAGGTTCAATTCCCATTGATGTGAAATATGATGTTATATCCTGCTTCTTTATCTTTCCTGCATCCATTAATTGAATGACCTTGTCCATTGCATCCTTGCCTGGAACCAATCCCATTGCAGAAATAACCTTCACACGGTCCTCATCACTTTTTAGATTCAGGAATTTCTCTATGAGTGGATCTATCTTTCCAAAGTGCCTTGCCGCTGCTATGGCAATAGCTGTCCTCATGTTTGGATCCTGTTTATCAATTGTCTGGAACATGCCGGAAAGTTTTGCAGCGTGTTCTGGATCTATGTCGGAAAGTCTGGAGTTGAGCATTCCTCTGAGAATGCCTTCGTTGATGTCGTCTCTGCCGGATTTATCGCCGATTCTCTGAAGCTGTTTTCGGTAAAAACTTAAGGCTATTTCCTTTATTCTTGAGTTCTTTGGATTGATAAGTAACAACTGCTGAAGGTTTGATGAAATCTCCTGAATCACGGCATATTCATCTTCCTTTTCAAATCTCCTGACGTGATCAAGATAATTTGATATATTGATGTGACCAGAAACAAGGAAGGCAAATAGGTCAGAAGCGATACCCCATCTGTCCTCAAATGTAAGATCCTGCAGATTAGACAGTAATTCACTGTATAATGCTTCATCATAAAGAACTCTGTAAAAGCCAGTCTCTGATGCATTTATCTTGACAAAATCCTTTCCTTCTATTTCGATCGATTCGTTTTCAAGAAGAATTGATTCGATTTTGTTTTTCCTTTTGATGGTTACAGGCACGGGCCAGAGCTCATTTGACGACGAACCGTCTAGATAGAATTTCTTCTGTCTTATTTCGATCTTGCCATCTTTTCTCTTCACGGACAAATAGGGATAGCCAGGTCTGTTTATCCATGCTTCCATTACCCTGCTCACGGGTTTTCCAGATCTTGACTCAATACTTTTCCAT
This sequence comes from Thermoplasmata archaeon, assembly GCA_021850505.1. The sequence goes on along the minus strand of JAJZLW010000098.1, from coordinate 18,522 downwards.
AGATCAGAACCAGCGGCGTTTGAATAAGCGAATTTGGAAAGATAATCATGGATGCCCTCACGAAACATCTCGTTCCCTGCGTAACCTTCAATCATCCTCAATATCATGCCGCCCTTCCCATAACTTATCTGATCGAAAATCTGGGCTACGGTCTCTGGGTCCTTGACATCAACGTTGATTGGATGGGTGGATTTCAATGAATCGTCTATCAATGCACCGGATGCTCTTGTCTGTAGCATTTCACCAATTATATTCCATTTTGGGTAATACCGGTCGACGACCTTATACATCATGAATGTTGCAAAGCTTTCATTCAACCAGAGATCATTCCACCATTTCATAGTTACAAGATCGCCAAACCACTGGTGTGCGATCTCATGTGCGATAACGGACGCAACCCTTTTTTTCGTTAAACCGCTGGTGTTTTCGTTTACGAGGATAGCTGTTTCCCTGAAAGTGATTGCACCCCAGTTCTCCATGGCACCTGCACCAAATTCAGGTACGGAGATCAGATGCATCTTTGGAAGCGCATATTTAATTCCGAAATATTCATCAAAAAATTCAAGGGACTGTGCGCCGACAGTGATCGGAAAATCATTTGAATTTAATGCGCCTTTGAGGCCGCTGAAATATATCTTCTTGTCTCCGTGCTTACCTTCAATTGTTTCGAACTCTCCTATGCCTATATAGAGGAGATAGGTCGACATTCTTGGTGTTTCCCGGAACTTTATTGTTTTACGGGGACCTGTCTCCTTCTGGCTTGAGACGGGCATGTTTGAAAGTGCATCAAGCTTGCTGTCAATTGTTAGGGATAACCTGAAAACTGCCTTGTAACTCGGGTCGTCAAGGCATGGGAACGCCATCCTTGCTCCTGTGGATTCAAACTGTGTTGTGAACATTGTCTTTCCATCTGCTGTTTTCGCTACATAGAGGCCCATAAGCGATTTTGAAACATCAGCATGAAAGTCGATTTCAATATCACTGAATTTACCACTCGCAGGTCTGATCAAGACCTCGTCATCCCTTCTTCCCTTCGAATGCACTGCAGGTTGATTGTTTATGGTCACCTTGTCTATAACAGGGCCCAGGCAGTTCAGCACAATGCTCTCCACACTGGAATCAAGTTTTATTTTTTCCCTGCCTCTATAATTAGCATGCTCAAAATCAACATCAAGCTCTATGTCATAACTCTCTATCTTCATGCTTGATAATAATAAAGTAATCCTTAATTTTATCTGTTTACTTATTTGATTTATTCTTTCGGAATATATGCGTAAATAGGATTTTTGTTAATATATTATTCATATGTTTTTGGCTATAATTTCGGATATATCCGTGATCTTAATCTTTTCCTCCCTGTTCGTTACTTTTCTTGCATCATCCAGCATTGTCATGCAGTATGGACAGGCTGTTACAAGGGTTGTTGCTCCTGTTTTGTCCGCCATGTCCATCCTCTTATGGGAGATTTTTGTTCCAACTGTTTCGTTCATCCATAATCTACCACCACCGGCACCGCAGCATAGAGCCTTGCTACCGCTCATCTCCATCTCGACCATGTTTTTGGAAACACTCTGAATAACCTTTCTCGGTGCATCATAAATCTTGTTATATCGGCCGAGGTAGCATGAATCATGGTAGGTATACTTTTCACCTGTAGTATCCTGCTTGACCCTGATTTTCCCGGTTGAAAGAAGGTTTGAGATGTAATCGCTATGGTGCATAACATTGACTTCATAACCCATGGCCCTGTAATCATTCTTTAAAGAATTGAAGCAGTGGGGACAGTTTGTGATTATATCCTTAACTTTATGCTTTTTAAAAGTTTCAATGTTCTGGGTTGCAAGGGTCTGTGCAAGGTATTCATTGCCTGTTCTCTTTGCCGGATCGCCCGTGCACTTCTCCTCAGAACCGAGTATTGCAAAATTTATATTAGCTTCTTTCAATATTTTGACAACTGATTTAGCAATCTCCTGGTTCCTCGGATCAAAACTCGCCACACAGCCCACCCAGTAAAGGACGTCAAAGTCGTCAGAAGCACCCTCGGATACCACCTTGATACCGAGATCCTTTGCCCAGTCTGCCCTCGTAGAAGGCGGATTATTCCATGGCGACTGGTAATTTTCAAGGTTCCTGTAAAGATCGAGTGTTTCTTTTGGGGCCTTTCCCTGATTCAGAACAAGCGACTGTCTCATACTGACAATTTTATCAACATGATCAATCATAACGGGGCACTGCTCAACGCATGCCATGCAGGTGGTGCATGACCAGAGATCCTCTTCCTTTATTGTTGAACCAATGACAGGCTGGACAATTTTTGATTCTGCCACATTGTCATGTGTTTTCCGTATCTTTGTGCCCTCCTTGAGGACGACCTCCCTGAGATCCCATATGATGTCCCTTGGAGAAAGTGTTTTTCCGGTTGTGTATGCAGGACAATTATAGGTGCACCTGCCGCACTCAGTACACGCATAGAAATCCATATAGTCCTTCCAGGAGAAATCCCTTATATCAGTTGCACCAAATCTTGTTGCCTTGTCGAAGTCTATAGGGGTAAGCTGTGCCTGCGGTTTGTCCTTTGAGAGCAGGACATTTAGAGGAGCTGCAACAAGGTGGAGATGCTTTGACCTTGGTATATAGGCGAGGAATACCAGAAAATCAATGGCATGTATGCTCCATATTGTCCAGTATGTATAATATCCGGCAACTGGAGAAATTTTAGGGAGTGCATGTGCGAGTGCCGTCGTAATTGGGGTCACACCGGGTGCAAGTCCTTCCATAATACTTCCGGGTATGTTCCTGCTTATTCCATCTATTCTCAAAACGCCCAGAGCATAATATGTTACCATTAGGAGTGCTATCAAAAACAGTATGAAAGAAGCCTCGAATCCATTATAACCCTGATATCTTGGGATCTTTATAATCCAACGGCGAAAAACGGAATAGATAACGTCGGCTATTAGAACCGCCGCAAAGATATCAACGGTGAAGAAAATTGCATCCTTCAACACACCGGCTGGTATAAGGTGAGAGTCAGGAAAGAAACCACGGTAAAAGAAGGACAGGGAATAGGCTCCAAATGCTATGAAGCCCCAGAACATTATTGCATGCATTATACCGCCAGATCGATCCTTGAAAAGCTTGGCCTGAAGGAATACGTTCCTGATTACCATGTAAATTCTTTTGAGGATAATCGGCTTCATTTCGATCTTCTTCAGCGGTATGTACTTCGCATTCCAGAAGAGTGCATACAGTGTATAGAAGAAAATTCCAGCCGAAACAAGCGCGCCCAGAAGAAGCAGCATAGAAAACAGATAGATCAAAGTTGAACCTCCAGTGCGGCTATAAACATAATATTAGTATTAATCCTTCATATTTATTGCTTTCATTATGAAATTTGAACTCAATTTACAATCAAGTCATCTGTGTTGTTCGGGTAGTATGTTATGACCTCCGGTCCGTCCTCGTGCATTATAATTGTATCGGAATGCCTGAAACCTCCGAGTTTAGGCACATATATGCCAGGTTCGATTGTGAAAACCATGTTTGCCCTGATGGGCGAATCGTCACCGACGTCAAAGAATGGCGATTCGTGACCCTCAAGACCTATGCAGTGTCCGGTATGATGAAGGAGCAACTGTGATACGTCTTTCATTTTCGCCATAGAAACAACGACGCGATCTATGTCACTGAATTTGCCACCTACCTTAAGGGATGAAATTGCCTCCTGCTGCATTTCAAGCATAATTGCGTGATATTTTCTTATCTGGGGTGTTACCCTTCCAACAAAAAGGTTTCTCTCTATTTCAACATGATATCCATCAATGCTGCCGTCCGCCCCTGATCCCAGTATGTCACCTTTTTTAATGGGCCGGTTTATTGAAAGAGAGTGTGGATAATAAGAATGTGTACCGACCTGCCCCCTGAAACCGGCGAATATCTCAATAGGGTACTTTATCTGTGGTTTTGAATCCATTCCAAAAGCGTTCATGGCAGCAACACTGGCTTCAGAACTTGCTCTGTATGCTATCTCAAAATCAAAAAGTTTTGGTGCGGTGTACTTTTGCAAAAGCCTGTGAGCATAGTTGGCCCATCTTGCACTTTCCCTGAGCAGTTCCTGCTCCTTCTGGCTCTTGATTCTTCTCATTTCATATAGTGACGAAGATATGTCAACCAGTTTATAGTCACCGATGATCTCAGCACTCGGTATACCACGAAATCCATAGACACCTGGATAAATTGAGGTGTTATCCATGCCCAGATTCTTTCCATGAATCAGTTTATGGATCCATTCCCCGAAATGCCTGAATGGATGTATCTTCCCGGGATAATCGAAGTATGAATATGAGTTCTTTATGATGCTGGAAAGGTACATTGAGTGCTCTTCCTCAAGCTTTGGCCCGAAGAAATATACTTCAGCATCCCGGTTTACCAGAATTCCAGCAGGTCGCTCCGTTTGTAAATATGTCAGACCTGAAAAATATCTCATGTTCGTTGGATTGGACATGAAAACACCGGATAAGTCACGCTTCTCCATCAGCGCGACAAGGGCGTTTATCCTTTTTGGGTATTCACTCGGTGGGATGCAGAACATCATTCAATAAGCATTCTCAATGATTTATATTTTCGTCAGAAAAATTATCCAGACGTGACATGGAGAACTGTTAAGATTTGCCAAGTAATGAAGAACTATGCACCTTCTTAAACACAATGCAGGTGACTATATAGCCATCTACAGTGGAAAACCAGTTCTGTCCTTCCTTCGTGATGGGGTTGATAAGTTGCCGGTAGAAAATTCTCTGAAACTTGGTAATAAGAGAATAATGATCTCGCAAATGAGCCCCGATACCGCTCATATTGAACCTTATGGTGGTGACGTTGTGAAAAACGATTCCGTGGAACAAAGAAGGATAAAGATCGAAATTGATCTTTCCGTGACGGATCGAATTTTTGGGCTGGGGGAGAGGCCATCCAGGATGAACAGGAAGCGTTCAAAACACCTTTTATACAGTACAAGTGCATGGGATTACAATACAAAGAAGGAGGAGATTTACAGTTCATTTCCTGTTTTCTACATTCTGGATGGAACAAACGCATATATGGTATTTCTGAACTATCCAGGAGAGATCGAGTTTGATTTTGGTATAGAAAAATATCACAGCATAATTATTACATTCCAGTCAGGAAATTTTGAGCTTTTTCTCGCACACGCTAAAACCATGAAGGAGGTAGTCGGCACTTATGTTAACATAACTGGCAGACCGTTTGAAATCCCAGAATGGGCACTTGGCCACCAGATATCAAGATGGTCATATTTTCCAGAATCATCAGTAAAAGATATAGCTGATCGCTATCTGGATAAATTTCCCGTTTCTGCCGTGTACCTGGATATTGATTATATGGATCAGTACCGCGTTTTTACCTGGGATTCGCAAAGGTTCCCGGATCCTGAGGGCCTGGTCAGATACCTTAAGAATAAAGGTGTGAAACTCGTTCCAATTCTGGACCCTGGAATAAAACTGGATCAGAATTTTGACGTTTTCAGGAATGGACTGGGAAACTACCTGGAAGATCCATCAGGTTCATTGTATGTAGATACTGTTTGGCCAGGAACCTGTGTCTTTCCAGACTTTCTAAACGAGAGTGCACGCAATTTCTGGTCGGAAGAGATAGTAAAATTCTTAAGGTTCGGAATAGAGGGCATCTGGCTCGACATGAATGAGCCGGCGGTACACAACGCCTATGAAAATGGAAAGAGGAGAGCGACCATACTGAAGGATGCAATGCACAGGATGGATGATGGTACCAGGATAACTGATTTCTCTGTACATAACCTTTATGCGTATTACGAGGCCCAGGCTACTTATTTTGCTATGCTATCTAAGATAGAAAGGCCATTCATCCTGACTCGATCAGGTTACCCGGGGATACAGAAGTATGCTGCAATGTGGACGGGCGACAACCTTTCCTCATATGAGGATGTTAAATTGCAAATATCTATGGTTCTCAGCCTGTCAATATCCGGAATGCCATATTGCGGATGTGATCTGGGAGGGTTCTGGGGTGATTCCGACCCTGATTTGCTGTCAGTCTATTACGAGGCTGCTCTCTTTTTCCCGATCTACAGGAACCACAAGATCAAAAATGCAAACGAACAGGAACTTTTCCTGCTTCCGGCATACTATCAGGAACGGATCCTGAAGGCAATAAATACGAGATACAAGTTCCTGCCTTATATCATGGAATTAGCCAGAAAATCATCCAGCAATGGAGAACCTATCATCAGGCCACTGTTCTATGATTACCCCAATGATTCCGACGCCTATTCGGTGGAGGATGAATATATGCTCGGGGAAAGTGTTCTTCATGCACCAGTTATTGGAAAAGATCAGCGCGTCAGGGGTGTTTATCTTCCAAAGGGCAAATGGGTCAGTTACTGGACGGGGGAGGTTTATGATGGACCCACTGTAATTGATTCGAAAGAAAGAATGGGCATATACGTTAGAGAAATAGATGTTGAAAGACTTGCTTCTTATGGCATAGAAATACCGCAACAGAGCAGCTAAATTTTATGCTGTTTCTCATTGGAAAGATAACAATAACGCAATGCAAAAGCGATAATTTTAATTCAATACTAATATCAAAGGTGGAATGAATAAGGATTGTGAAGACAAATATCTGGCCTTTGAAGATCTGAATAAGACAACAATGGATTTTGCTGCCATAGAGACTGAAAAATTCCGGAATGCTTTCAGGGCTGATTCCAAAAGAATAAGGAAAGAGATAAGGGAATTCAGCGACGTCGTTAACATCATGCAGGTAAAAATTAACGGAAAGCACAAGGCATTGCTTTACCGGGAGAGGGATAGCTACTGTATTTCGGTTGACGGCAATGAGGTTGTAAGATCTGATAATATAATAACATGGTTCAGCACAGATGAATCCTTTTCAATGCTTTCATATTTCGAGACAGAAGGATCCGATCTCGGTGATCTATACATACTGGATTCGGGAAAAATAATCCAGAAATTGCATGGCTTTTTCGGTGGCGTGAAATTTTTCGGCAACCGTTACTATATACTTAAGTCCTTCAGGGGAGAGGATCAGGCTGAGGGTGTCGAGAAGAATGCTGAACGGGTGATCCTTGATGGGAAGATTGTTTGGGGGGATGGGATTAGCAATACGGAATTCATAGACATTGATGTTTACGGGAAAAAGTGTCTTGTTTCAGTCGGAAACTGGATGAAAACAACTATCTACAGCGGCCTGATTGAGGACCCATCTACCTGGGAAAAACTATACTCTTTTGATTCACCTGCACAGCCACTTGGTATAGTAGGAAACGATGTTTACATTCTTAAGTTCAGCAAAAACGGAATGGTTTTAAAAAATGGGTCAGTGATTATTGAATCTGAGCATCCTGTTGAGAATGTTATCATAGTGAGCGATGGGTTGTTAACTTTCATTCTGAAAGACGCAAGGCTCAGCACTGTATTATACGATTTTAATGGAAAAATTGTCAAGGAGATGCAACTTGAAGAAGCTTCTGGTCTGATAACATCAAGCTCGGATCTTAAAAAAGCATCTTTCTACAGCAGTTCCCTTGGCATTCCCTATTCAGAATATATCTTTGAGAATGGCAGTATAACAAAGGTGTCGGAATTAAAACTTATTGATGCTGAAATCAAGGATGAATTTGCAGATTCTTCAGGTACCAGGGTTCACTATTTCCTTGCATCTGGGAAAAATAGCGGGCATCGCAGAGCACTTGTATACGGTTATGGTGGTTTCAATGTCAGCACTACCCCCAATTACAGATTTCCTTTCGCATATCTTCTTTCAAAGGGCGTGGATGTCGTTTTATGCAACCTTAGAGGAGGATCCGAATACGGCGAGAACTGGCATCTCGATGGGATTCGGGACAAGAAAATCAATGTCTTCAATGATTTCTTCAGCGTGATAAAGGATCTAAAGAATAGAGGGTATGACATTGTTATTGAAGGGGCAAGTAATGGCGGCCTCTTAACATCATATACCTTAATCAATCATCCGGAATCCATTAAGGGAGCCGTTATAGGTAAACCTGTCATTGATATGCTCAGATTTCACCTTCTCTATACTGGAATTTACTGGGTAAATGAATATGGTGATCCAGCTAATGAAGTGGATCGGGAATTCCTTGCCAGTTATTCGCCCTACAGCAACATTGAGAGCAGAAAGTATCCAGCCAGCCTTATCTGGACGAGAATGAATGACGACAGGGTGCATCCCGCTCATGCACTGAAGTTCTATGCAAAACTGAAAGAAACAGGATCTGAAACATACCTCAGGGCAGATTTCTCCGGCGGACACATTGGGCTTACGCATGAAAGACAGATAGAGGAATCGTCCGACATATTGTCTTTTGAGCTGCGGTTTCTTGGTGAATTTAAGTAATAAGTTAACTATCTAATATCTTACTCTTGGATCAGCAGTGAGATAAAGGATTATCAATGGTACCAGGACCCAGATTAGACCTCCTGCGACAACTATCCCAAGCAATGGGACATAATTCGACGGAAGAAAAGTAAGGAAACCGGAGAATGCGGACAGACCATGCTCAAAGCTGCTGGATATCAGCCCAAAATAGTCTACCGGGGATAGAAAATACACGAACTGATAGACCAGAGGGATTTTTGAAGCCGAGCTCCCAACATATCCTTCGATTATTGCCTCGAATACCAGGAAACCAATTGCAAAGAAAATGAATAACAGGGTCCCAATGACGTCTCCGTGACGGGTATGGATTGAAAGCGCTAAAGAAATAGCCATTATTGAAATAGTCGGAACGGCAATACCGAATAATAAAGAAGCGACAAAAAATGATGGGAGAAATGTGCCTAAAATTATATACGAAAGCAGGTCGTCAAAACCTATCAGGGATCCAAGCAGTATTAAAATGAATATTGATCCTGTTAGCATCTTGCTCATAGCCAGGTCCCTCCGTGTTAATGGCTGTGCCAGTTCCAGGTCAAGAATGCCACTCTTAGCCTGCTGCCCGTAGAGGATATCAATTGTGAATACACCTGTTAATACGATCAGGAATCCTGAGACAGCTCCTAATTCCCCTATGAAGCTAAATTCTGAATAAAGTGGTGGTTCTGAATAATCTGTAATTCCCTCTATTAAAGGAGGTAATTTGAGGTGGCTTAAGATTGTCAGGTCGATCAGGCTGTTATTTTCGTTGCCAAAGTTACCAGGGATATTCTGAATTGTGAAACCGGAATAAGGGCCAAAAGTGACATTTTCCGTTGCATCATTAGTGCTGTTGCTGAATACAGCATTTATTTTTACGGGAGGAGAAGTGGTTCCTTTCTGGCCAAAATAGATGACATTTATGGAAAGATAGGGCGAATCACCGCCTTTAAAATATGAAAAAAAGCCATAATCTAATGAACAGTTATAGGTGTATACCGGATTCCCCTGTGGGAAAAATCCAGGCTCAATTCCAAATAGAGAGAGACCAGTTTCATCGTTGTATATTAAAATCAGATCATTTTCATATCTGGAAAAGTTACCAATCGTCAGGTTTGCATATCCTCCCTTTCCGCTTGTCAGGTTGTATTCTAAGTTGTTATTCGAGTCAGAAAGATTTGTCAAATAAACTGTGGAGTTGACGCCTTTTGAGGGCACCCCATACTGGTTAATGGCATACGTATCAACTGTTAGGTTCCCATTAAGGTCCAGAACACCCGAAACAACCTGGTAACTGTTCCTTGAAAGTGGCGAAAACGTTGTACCAATCAAGAGACCTGAAAATACGAAAACAAGAACGACAATGATCACTACACTTGATGTCGTGGGGATACGTTTCATTTCCTCCTTCAGGAATTTTATCATTTTACATTCCTTGTCTTATCGTTGAAATAATCCTCAAGAAGATTTTCCGTCATTGTCAGCTCCATAACTGAATATCCATTCTTGACCAAAAATGGATTTATTGTTCCTACGTCCCCCGTCGCCCTTCTGATACGGATGGTTTTTCCATTTACGTCTATCTCCCCGAATTTATCCAGGAAATCCATCAACTTATTATCCGGATTCTCGACTGTTATTTTGATATTGTATAATCCTTTCATGGCGAGATCTGATGTGGAAACAATATCGGCAATGGATCCCTGATGGAGTATCATCACCCTGTCAGCAAAGGACTGCATCTCACTGAGCACATGTGAGCTGAGAAGAATAGAGCATCCCTCTTTCTTCAGATGGTTTATCTGCTCCTTTAGAAACTTTATTCCATCCGGATCTATCCCGTTAAATATCTCGTCAAAAAGATAGTTTTTTGGATGCCCCAATGTGCTTATAGCGATCGAAAGCCTTTTCCTCAGACCCATTGATAGATTTCGGATCTTTGCTTTCTTTATGCCCGAAATGCCTGCGATATCGAGTGCCCCCTGGATCTCTGCTGTTGCTGAAGCACGGTCAATACCTCGGAGCCTGGCAAAATAGGTGATCACGCCCTCTACAGTAGATTCAGCGAAAAAAACCGGGTTTTCCTGTACCCATCCTATCTTTTTTGATGCATTTGCTTTATCCGTAGAGATATTACTCCCGTCTATGAGTATGCTCCCGTGCTCAGGCTGCAGAACGCCAGCGAGCATCCGGATTATTGTCGTCTTGCCTGCACCGTTCAATCCTGCCAGACCCAAAAGCTCTCCAGGTTGAACGCTGAATGATATGTCCCTGAGAATGGATCTTTTATTGAATGATTTGGATAGATTAACGGCCTCAATCGCCATTTCCGTGGATCACTTACCCTTGAACTCCGGATCACGCTTCTGCATAAAAGCTGTTACGCCTTCTTTCAGATCCTCGGTTCCAAAAATTAGACCCATAGAGATCGATTCCATTGCAAGTCCGTCATCCAGAGACGAATCCATGCCCCTCGATATCAAGGTTTTAGCAAGGTAAGCGGCGCCCGGTGCCACCTTTCTGGATAACTCATCTGCAAATTTCATCGTTTCATCATCGATCCCTTCTGGAGGGTACAGCCTGCTTACAATTCCGATCTCCTTTGCCTCATTTCCATTTATCCTCTCAGCCGACAGGATCAGGTATGATGCTCTTGACATACCGATAAGCCTTGGAAGCCTCTGGGTGCCCCCCCAGCCTGGAAGGAGCCCCCTCTGAACCTCTGGAAAGCCTATTTTTGCATCTGGTGTTGAAAACCTGATGTCGCATGCCAGAGATAGCTCGAAACCACCGCCAAGGGCATAGCCTTTTATCTCTGCTATGGTGATCTTTCTCATTTCTGATAGTCTTCGGAAAACTGACTGACCATATCTTGATCCGTCCATGAAATCAATACCGCCGGAAAAGAATTGGGATAGTTCCGCACCCGCTGAAAACACCTCTCCCTTTCCTGTTACAATGACGACATATATTTCACGATCCTCGGATAACTCCTGCAGCTTTGAATCCAGAGATCTCATGAGGTTCTGGTTCAGCAGATTCAGGCGGCCATTATTCAGTATTACCCTCGCGACTTTTCCTTTTCTTTCCACGATGACGGGATCATCAGAAGATGTCTGGCCAGAGAGTTTTTGCGTTTCGTTTTGCGATTCAGCTTGCTCTGCCCTTTTCATGTTCCCAGATATGATCTCTTTCAGTCTTCCTTCCTTTATTGAATTTGCCGGTTCAAACACGGAGGTCTCAAATTTTCTTGAGAGGTCAGTGAGCTTTGCAAGTATTTCTGAGTTGGTGAGACCCTGAGCAACTGATATCGGTCCGAATGGGCGGTTCATTCCCTCCCTGACACCGGTTTCAATGTCAGCAGGAGTTGCAACGCCCTCCTCGAGTAACTTTACTGCCTCATTCAATTCAACAGCAAGAACATCCATCAATTCGACCTTCGATGATACCTCCCCTGCAGGAATCTGGGCCCTGCCATCCTGCCATAGATAGAAACCATGCCCTGTCTTTCTTCCAAGGTGATTTTTTTCCATTAAGTTCCTGAAGGCAGAGCATTTAGCATACTCCGGGGAAAGCTCTTTTGAATAGTATTCCATTGAGTGGACCACCGTGTCAATACCCACATAATCCATGAGCTCGTAAGGACCCATCGGCAATCCCTGTGAACGGGCAAACCTGTCGATTGCATCCGGTTTGTCTATTTCTTTATCCAGTAGGAGACAGAAGAGAAGACTTTCAGGCGCATTTATCCTGTTAACAACAAAGCCAGGTGAATCTTTCATCACCCTTATTGGTACCTTTCCGATCTTTTTCGCGAGCTCATAGACAGAATCAAATGTCTGCTGTGAAGTCCTTTCACCCTTGACGACCTCGACGAGTTTCAAGACAACAGGTGGATTGAAAAAGTGCATTCCTGCCACCCTTTCCGGGTGGGAAATATCCTCCTGAATGGTTGTGATCTTGAAATTTGATGTGTTTGATGCAATTATTGCATCAGGTCTGCAGGCATTTGCCACATCAGACAATACCTTCTTTTTCAGGTCGAGTATTTCCGGAACTGCTTCAAGAATTATGTCTGCATCTGAAACCGCCTGCTTGAGATCTGTTGTATAGGATATTTTGTCCAGTGTGAGTTTCATTTTTTCTTCTGTTATCTTATTGCTGTTTCTCATTTTCGTTAGACTGCCAAGGATGTTTTCCTTCGCTCTGTCCAGAAATTCCTGGGAAACATCATTGAGAACGACATTCAATCCTGAAAGGGCGAAAACCTCTGCAATTCCGTGGCCCATCAGTCCGGACCCGATCACAGCTGATCTTTTGATCTCCAAGATTTCACTTCCCGGCTTTCTTCATTATATCGGTTAGTTTCTGTGCGCCGAAAATATCGCCACTTACCTTCAATTTACCGCTCATGAATGCGCTAATAGCGTCTGCCTTGCCTGAGAAAATATCAGAGAGTAGAGAATCAGTGGCAGATATTGTGGCAGCCGGAGATGTGCCGTCGCCCTTGCTAACAGAAATATTACCTTCGCCAACCACGACAAAATAATGATCAGAGTCCGACGGACTGATCTGAAAAGTCTTGGAAGGCCCCTTGACCTGCTCCATTACCGCTGGCTGGCTCTTTGCCTTTTCTATCATTCCAACTATGATATCAAAAGATGACATTATTCAAGATATCTTCATGGATATTATGAATTTTGCAATATATTTAAGGTATATTCAGGAATGAGTGAATGCCTGCATAACGAATTCTGCAAATTCCTCGTCTGATCTTGCACCAACAAACTGGACATCCCCATTGATAACTATATGCGGTACCGATGAAACACCAAAATTGCCGGCATCGGTTGAGAATTCCCCTGCCTCAATCATCTCTCCTGTTATATTGCTGTTTGCGAGCGCAAACTTATGAGCTGTCCCCACTGCCCTCGGGCAATATGGACATGTCGTTGTAACAAACACCTTGATATTTATCGGTTTATCTATCTTTGAAATAATCTCCATGGCCTTTGAGGATATGTTTGTTTCATTTGATGAGACCATCTTTATGTCCTCTATTACTGATCCAAACTCATATCCTGATGGTATTCCATAGTACTTTACCCTGCCGTCCTTGACACCGGACTTTGTTACAACCAGAGCTGGGTACTTCTCAACACCAAACGCCCTGACCTCTTCCCCGTCTTTTTCGTATATGAATACTTTGGTTGATATCTTGTCTGAAGTCTGGGATAACTCATCGCATATCTGAACTACTTCCTTACAGTATTTGCAGTCCTCATTCTCTGATGAAAAAACGACGAGCTCAACATTATCAACGAGATACTTTTTAAACTCCTCTTTTAGAAACTGAAGATCCTCTTCTCTTACGAGCGGCATAGTAATCCACGCATCATTATTCATTGATATAATAACATTACTTCATCACCTCAAAAAAAAATTAATAACTTTCTGCCATTCTTAAATTTATGGCAAATCTTGGTCTCAAATATCAGACAGCAAGGTATAGTCTAACCGATCCATATCGGGAATTTCCACAATCCCTGGCACAGTGGAAGAGATTGGCGAGACAGAAAATGTCGGAAGGGGGATGGGGTTACCTTGAAGGTGGAGCCGGGGTTGAAAGTACACTGAAGGAAAACATTGAGTCCTTTAAGAAATGGAAGATCAGACCTAGATATCTAAGGAATGTGGGGGACAGGGATCTTTCAATATCTTTGTTGGGACGCAGACAACCCACACCCTTTATCCTGGCACCGATAGGTGTGATGTCTATAATCAATAATGAAGCTGAAATTGGTGCTGCAAAAGCTGCAGGCAATTTCGGCATACCATTTGCCCTGAGCACAGTTTCTTCACACACGATTGAAGAAGTGGCGGCGGCAGCACCGGCAACAGAGAAATGGTTCCAGCTTTATCCGGGAAAAGACATGGAACTTGTGAAGAATATGATAAGAAGGGCTGAGAAATCAGGTTATACCACACTTGTTGTGACGGTTGACACGACAATGCTTGGCTGGAGGGAAAGGGATCTTAAGAATGAATATCTGCCATTTCTCAAAGGAGAAGGCATTGCAAATTATGTTTCAGATGAGGTCTTCCTATCAGGTCTGGACAAAAAACCTGAACAGGATATGATGGGTGCTGTCATGAAATTCCTGTCCGTATATGTTAACCCGGAATTCTCCTGGGAGGACCTTTCCGAAATAATAAAATTCACCAAACTTCCTGTAATTCTCAAGGGTATTACCCATCCTGAGGACGTGGAAATTGGAATTGATGCAGGTGTGAAGGGAGTTGTCATATCAAATCATGGAGGAAGACAGGTGGATGGTGCTATTTCCACGATTGACGCGCTGTCGATGATAACTGATAAAAAGAAAGTGCCTGTTGACATTATTCTTGATAGTGGTATCAGACATGCTGCTGACGCCATGAAGGCAATATCACTGGGAGCAAAAGCAGTCATGATCGGAAGGCCATATGCATACGCCCTTGCCGCTGGCGGACAGAGAGGAGTTGAGGCCTATCTGAACCAGATCACTTCGGAGATGGATCTTCAACTTGGTCTATCCGGCTTCAATTCGCCTTCCCAACTGTCAAGAGACTCTATCATTAGGATATGAATTGCATTTAAGGCAATTTCATCCAATTAGATCTTCCGGAAGATTGGCATTTTTCCTTACGATGATAGGTTCAGGTAGCAATTTCAATGTTTTTTTTAAGATCTGGCCTCACCTGTGTTATCCTAGGCAACCAGATATCTGGGCATCTAATAGGGCAGATTCATTCCTGAAAAGAAGCCTGAAAATTTCGGAGTTGATTTTTTTATAAAGTCTCTTGAATTACGTAATAAGAAAGAGATTATTATTCGCTGAATGGAAAGCAAAATTGAATGGATGATTGTGAAAACATGAGATTGGATCGTCAAACTGCAAAATATAGTTGCGACAAACGTTTTCCTCTAAATAACGAGCATGACAATACCGGAGCCTTCATTGGCATTGGTTGATTCTTTTAGCTTATCGATGATGGATGAAAACGCCACCGGTCAAACATTTAGTTCATTATAAAACGATGAGTTATTATCGAATAAAACATTTCAAAAACAATGACAGAAAAGATTTTCCTCAAAGACTCTTATATTAAGAGTGCTGACGCAATATTCCAAAAAGCTGATGATTCCGGACTTGTTTTTGATAAAACCGTTTTTTACGCAACCGGCGGCGGCCAGCCAAATGATACTGGCACCATAAAATGGAATGGTTCTGATCTAAGAGTTATTGATGTCACAAAGAAGGATGATGATGTATTTCACAGAATAGAGGGCGATGTTAAACTTTCACCGGGGGACAAATGCCACATGGAGATCGATTGGAGCAGAAGATATTCACACATGAAATATCACACTGCAATCCATATAATAGATGCCGTAGTGCATCATAACCCGGAAAACTTTGGTCTGATAACAGGTTCTCAGATTTATCAGGACAGGGCGAGGGTGGATTTCGATTTTCAGGATTTTACTCGAGAAATCGCAGAAAAAATTATTGATGAGGCAAACAGAATAATATCTGAGGGGCACCAGGTAAGAATTCGGGAACTTGATCAGGCTGAGGCGTTATCAATCGAAGGTCTGGCGAGAACAGCCCCGGGAAGAGAACTTTTGAAGAGACTTGATGTTGTCAGGGTAATAGAAATTGAGGGTGTTGACATGCAGGCAGATGGCGGTACGCATGTGAACAATACCAGAGAGGTTGGTGCACTTAAGCTGTCGGGAATAGAGAGCAAGGGTCGAAGGAATAAGCGCCTCAACATTACACTTTCCTGATCTTACACATTTAGTGCAATCAATAATAAGAAGCAAGCATTATTGTGACTATGTTTACAAGGAAGGGTGATTCCGGAGAGACTGAGTCAAAGGGGGGCGAGAGGATGACCAAATCGTCCATTGCCGTCGAGGTCGAAGGTATGATTGATGAAACCTCCAGCTCACTCGGGTTTTCCATAGTCAAGTCAAAGTGGGAAGATATTACATCAGATCTGCAGAGATGCCAGGAACTCATATTCAATATGGGTGAACACATCTTGATTGAGGGGACAGGCAGAATTGTCACAAAAAAGGATGTTGAATGGGTAGAGGAAAGGACTTTAAGATACAGGGAGGAGATCGGCAGGATAGACCTTTTTGTCCTCCCCGGAGGATCAGAGGAGTCTGTGGCACTTCACATGTCCCGGGTTGTCGCCAGGAGACTTGAGCGTTCGGTTGTTGGCCTCAATTCGTCATCCCACCTTGATCCAGTTATTCTGCAGTTTGCAAACCGCCTCTCCTCACTGCTCTTCATGATGGCACTTGTGGCGAATAAGAGGCTTGGCTTCAGGGAGAGGATCTGGGAGTTGAGAAAGACATCAGGCTCAAAATAATAATAGATCCTTTTCCACTGCTGCGAATTCACCAAATTCTTCTCCGAATGAAAGCAGCATCTTATCCTTTATAACATCTCTTTTTGAATCCACGAAACCCATATTTTGTGGATCAAGTCCGCATGGCCGGATCCTGGAGAAACCTTGCAGGATCTCAGGAGAATAATTTATGGCAGCTCCATGATACGAAATATAATCATCGATTGCAAGACCGAGTGATGCAACTTTCTTGTCATCAACCCATATGCCCGGCTCCTCACCTACATAAGCTTCCAACCCTAAAGCAGCCAGCCCGGAAATGATTGCCTTCTCGATCCTGTGAACAAACAGCCTGACATCCTTTCTTCCATCCATCCGCATGTCAAATATTGGGTATATGACAAGCTGTCCTGGGCCATGGAATGTTATATCCCCGCCCCTCTCTGTCTTCACTGGATCAATTCCGGGGAAATTCGATGGATCTGCCTTTCTGCCGATGGTATATACAGGCGGATCATGTTCCAGGAAAAGGAGGATATCCGGTATAACGGATGATCGCCTCAACGAAACAAGCTTTCTCTGGAGCTCCAGACATTTCGTATATTCGATTATCCCGAGATCAACCGACAGATTTGTAGTGGAGCTGCTTACGATAACCACCCTCTGCCGATTCATGAACGCCTTCAGACAAAGTGGGATGCGGATGTATTGTCATACCTATGTCCATAAGGGAAAGACCTGACTCAACCGCGAGGCTGATTTCACTTATCAACTCTGAAGCATGTGGCGATACGATGCCTCCTCCTGTAATCGTGCCTCCCTCGTTGTAATATAGTCTGTATGCACCTGCATTTGAATTCATTCCAAGTGCCCTTCCATTGGCAGCAACTGGGAAGAACGTCTCCTTCTCGCCCTTCTTTCCTGTATATGCTATCTCAGGATCAGAATATACAACAATCGGCATTGCCCTGTAATCTGATTCCCTGTCCTCGCCGCATATATTGTCAGCAGCAACATCTGCATCGTAATATGCCTTATGCGCAAGCATGGGCTGACCTGCAACATCACCTATAGCGTATACATTCGGCACGCTTGTCCTCATGTGCTTGTCTACCTTGATGAACCTGCCGTCCATCTGAACATGTATCTTATCGAGGCCGAATCCAGTCGTATTAGGTTTCCGGCCGACAGTCATCAGAACCTTTTCTGCCTCTATCTTTTCTCCTCCTTCCAGCATTATAACAGCTCCAGGAGAACCTGACACTCCCAGCACCTTTTTGCTGAGCATCACTTTGACGCCAAGCGAAAGGAGCCTCTTGTGAACAACTGAAGAAAGATCGCGATCGATCCCGGGAAGAATTGAGTCCATCATCTCAATTATGGTAACATCTGAACCCATTTTTCGCATAGCTGTACCCAATTCAACACCTATGTATCCGCCACCGATGATAGCGATTTTCTCCGGTATCTTATCAAGATCAAGGAATTCCCTGTTATAAATGACGGAGTCAAATCCAGGCAGGGTGATCGGGCTGGATCCTGTCGCAATAACAATGTTTTCGCATTCATACACGGCATCCGATACCCTGACATGGTTCGCATCGACTATTTCCCCGGTACCCTCGATCAGGTTGGCGCCGTATGCCTTCAGCAGGGTTCTGACAC
>JAJZLW010000105.1 GCA_021850505.1 Thermoplasmata archaeon | reverse complement strand
CCTGGTTCTGGTATACAGTATACTTGCGGTTATCCTTGTATATGCCTACAGGAGAAATATATCAATTCCGGGTTTCAAAGAACCAGGAAGCGAAATTCAGGATTGATTACTTCCTGAATTAATATATTATATTCGTAATAATATTTTAACATCTCTTTTTTCTGCTCTCAGGAGAATTTTTATCTCAATAGCTTTGCGTGATAATTTGAAGTATGGTCATTTGCAGTACTAAATAGGTTAAACGTGGGACATACCAGCATTCTGTGGTTTATGTTCAGACAGTCAAGTAATTTCCCTATATGCAGGCATTCCGATTCTAACTTCAAAGATCATTGAAGAATTTTGCAAGACGATTCATGCCCTCATCAATGTCCTCAAGCGAGCCTGAATATGAGAACCTCAAATGACCCTCGCCCCTCTTTCCGAATGCTGATCCTGGAAGAAGCGCCACGTTGGCTTTATTCAGTATCTCCCGGCTCAGTTTATCTGAAGTCATCTTCACACTGAATTCCGGGAAGATATAGAAAGCGCCCTCCACCTTATTCACAGAAAGCTGGTCTATCTCCTTAAGGCGGCTGACAGCCAGGTCCCTTCTCTGCCTGAACTTTTCCCTGAAATCCATTACCTCTCTGTCACACTTTGTAAGGGCCACAACTGCGGCATGCTGAATGAATGCAGGGAAGCATGTTACAGCGTGCTCCATGAACTTCCCAATCCGCTTGACAATGTTTTTTTCTGCAATGATATAGCCACCTCTCCAGCCGGTCATCGAGTAACTCTTTGAAAGTGTAAAGATGCTTATTACGAGATCAGGCTCACTTTCGAACGACCCAATTGAGAAATGGCTTTTCTCATAAACCAAATCCTCATAAGCTTCATCGCTTACAATCTTAATGTTTTTCTCTCTGCATATTGAATAGAGTTCTCTCAGCTCCTTTTCACTGTATACAACGCCAGTAGGGTTTGATGGTGTATTAATGAATATCGCCCGTGTCCTGCTGTTGATTTTCTTCCTGATATCGTCGAAATTAAAGGAATAATCACTGTTAAGGTCATACGTTACAGGAACCAGGCCAGCCATCAGTGAAGGCTCGGAATAAAAATAACCAGGATCCGGAACCAGGACTTCTGATCCAGGAGATAAATTCAACGCCATCCCCACAGCATAGATCGCCATCTTACCAGACATGAAAATTATGTTATCTGCAGAGCACTTTATCCCATTTTTCCTGGCCACTTTCTTCTCGGCGGCCTCTCTGAACTCTTCGATCCCAAACGAGGATACGTAATGCGTCATTCCAGATCGCATGCCTTCAACCGCTGCATCTATTATTGCCTTGGGGGTGTCAAAAACAGGCTCTCCTATGTAAAAGGAAATTACATTATTTCCCTCTGATCGCTTTTTAAAAACAAGATCGAGCACCTCAAGTGATGCCGATCCTTGCAGTTGATCAAGACCCATCCTGTAGCATTCCTCAAGAATATTTAAGAATTTAGCGGGCGTGAATTCATAAGATGTGAAATATTAATAGAATGTCCGGTCTTCATAGACAAAATCATTTTCAATGCGCATCATTATAATTTGGCTTTCTCTTTTCAAGGAATGCCCTCAAGCCTTCTTTACCGTCGCTGCTGTTCAGTATCAGTTTATAGAATTCAGATTCTGCTTCGAGGTGCACAGGCATATCTTTCAACGCTGAATTAATAGATCGTTTTGCAAGCACCAGTGAGAGAAAATTCTTCTCATTAATCTTTTCTGCAATTTTAAGCGCTTCATTATATACAGAAGAATCATCGTAAACACCATTTATAATACCGGAAATAAGGGCATCACTGGAGTCGATTATATTCCCAGTATAGATCATCTCTTTTGCCTTCCTTATTCCTGCAGCAAAAGGAAGCCTCTGGGTACCGCCGCCGCCTGGGATAATCCCAACATTCAATTCAGTCTGACCGAACTTTGCCGTTTTACCGGCATATACAAGATCGAGACAGAGAAGCAGCTCCAGGCCTCCGCCAACTGCGAAACCATTTACTACACCAATAGTTATTTTCGGATAGTTCTGGACATAGATCAGGAATTCCCTGACAAAAGTTGTGTATTCATCCGCAAGGTCTCCCTCAAGTGACAGAAGGTTCTTTATGTCTGCTCCTGCGCTGAAATTTTTTCCAGCACCCCTTAATATTACAGTTTTGAGGTTGTTTTCTTCGTTTTCCCTCAGAATTTGCCAGATTGAATTTCTTATTCCCCGCGTCATTACATTATTGCGTTCAGGATTGTTTATTGTAAGGATCAGTGTCTTACCAGACTCCTCAGCAATCACTTCCTTTTGTTCTGAATCCATTTTATCCGTTAAGGATATGACATAGATATAACTATTTTAGTCCAACCAGTCAGAAAGAAATCCATGAAAGTGAGGCAGAATCGCTTATTTTACCGTCTGGCTCTTCGCAGGCGGTATATTGTGGTTCATGCGGAAGAAGTTATCTGGATCGTATTTTGCCTTGATTTCAGCCAGCCTCGGAAGGTTACTGCCGTATGCAGACCTTACTTCCGCACTCATGTTATCAAATGTCTGGAAATTTATGTAACCGGTATCCTCTAAATCCGGATAGATTGTCTTTATCTTTTTCTTCAGTGATCTTCCCCATTCTATCTGCTTTTCGTTTTCTGATGAATCCGGCCATCCACAGTCAATGACGATCATAAAATTATTGTCTCTGGCTGAATATGAAGTATCTTCAGGCGCAATTGATTTTATCGCGCCGCCGGTGTGCCATATTCCAGTAACCGCTGAGTAACTGAAACTGACCTTCTCATATTCTCTTTTCATTAGTCCCACCAAATCTTTTGTGATATCCGGAACCATTATGCCGGTGGAATAATAGTTCCATCCATTTGGGAGATCACCGTCGCTGTAAGACTGTATCCAGATGTAACTGGTAATACTGCTGTTATCGTAAACAGGATCAGAAAGGTTCCTCAGCGGTTCAACCGTCTTCATTCCAGTATCTGGGTCTCCGGAATATACGGATCGCAAGACAACGCAGCGTCTTCCTCTTAGTTCAACCGGTACATTTTCAGATGCTGGAAACTTCGCCAGCTGGAATTCTGCAGACAGCTCAGGCGGAGCTTCATTAAGCATAAATTTTCTTCCAAGATCGAATACCCTCTCCGCATCTTTCAGGTCATAGACTGTATACTGGAACATTAGGTTCGGACCGATCCTGTGCAATTTGTAATCAAAACGTGTAACGATTCCAAAGTTACCTCCGGCGCCTCTTATTGCCCAGAAGAGGTCAGGGTAATTCTTTTCGTCAACATAAACGAGGGAGCCATCTGCAAGAACCATCTGCACACCTATCAGGTTATCAATTGTCAGACCATATTTTCGTCTCAGATGACCATACCCGCCTCCAAGTGTCAATCCAGCTATTCCGGTTTTTGAGACCACACCAAATGGTGTTGCCAGCCCATATATCTGTGTCTCTCTGTCAACGTCACCGAGAAGGGCTCCGCCCTGTGCCATAGCTATCCTGTTCTTTTCGTCGACAAAAACCCCATTCATCTTTGAAAGATCTATTGTCAGCGCATCATCCATCACCGATGACCCAGTAATATTATGCCCTCCTGATTTTATCGTGGTAAGTATGTTGTATTTCCTTGCAAACTTAACTGCGAGAATCACATCATATGTACCCCTGCACTGTATGATAGCTGAAGGCTTCTTCGCGAACATGCCATTCCATATCTCCCTTGCACTGTCATAACCGGCATCACCTCTGAGATACAATTTTCCGTATATGTTTCTTCCAAGTTCCAGAATCTCTTCTTTCTTAATTGTAACATTCCCCGAATTGAGCGACTTAAATATAACCGCTTCTGTTTCAGTATCCTGCATCACAGGGACAACGTTAAATGAAAATAAAACAATTTGCAACAATTATCTGGGATTTTTTAATTTATAATCCCAAGGATACCTCTCATTGAACATGAAAACAAAGCCTGTTCACTGGAAGGATCATGTATATTTTCTCTGGCGGGGACATCAAGCTCAAGCACAGGTATGTCGATTGGAACGGGGTAGGGGGAATCTATTAGTCGGTGTATACAGGCGTCTTCGGCGCAACAAAGCTGAGCTTCCTGCGTGATATGATGCTTGAAATCTGTTCAGTGATTTCATTAGTAACGCAAAAAAAGACATGGAAAGGAAGAGCCGATCTGGGATCCATCTTAATGGATTGGAACTTCTGCATGATTAGTTCTTGGAACACCAGTAAAATGGATCTAGTTCTGTGTATGTGTTTCCTAATTATTCGCGGTGAGGGAAACATATACTTCGACAAGAGTAGTATACAAACGGGTAACACAAGTACAGTGTATTAAACACTTTAAAAGAAGTAAAGCAGGTTCAATAATTTCAATAGTTAAATCTACATGCCTTGACACATGAATAATCAGATGAAGAAGAAACTCAAAAATGGTGAAGTTGTCCTCGGATCATGGATAACGATATCGAGCACTGAGATACCTGAGATATTATCTGTTAACGACTTCGACTGGTTCCTATTCGATATGGAACATGCACCACTTACAGTAGCACAACTTGAACCACTACTACAGACGACTTCCAGAAAGATCACACCATTGGTGAGGGTTCCAGTTAACTCACTCATGTATGTCAAGCAGGCCCTTGACACTGGAGGTGAAGGCGTTATGATACCGATGGTGAATAGCCAAGTTGATGCCTCTGATGCAGTTTCTTATACCAGATATCCACCGGCGGGCATAAGAGGAACAGGAGCGCGGAGAGCTTCGCAGTATTATTCTATGCATTCTGAATACCTGAAGACAGCTAACAGTGAAGTTATCGTCATTGTACAGATAGAGACAAAGGAAGCCGTCAACAATTTTGAGGATATCATATCAGTGGATGGAGTTGATGGCTGGTTTGTAGGACCAAACGATCTGGCCGCTTCTCTCGGCCATTTGGGCCAGCCTGAATCAGCCGTTGTTGAAGATGCAATGAAAAAAATGCTGAAGATTGCAGAGAGATCAGACAAGCCTGGAGGTACACTTTCATTCAATGTAAAAAAGGCGAGAGAATACATAGGTGAAGGATTCAAGATAATGGCAATCGGCTCTGACGATTATTTCCTTTTGAACGGGGCCAGGGAGGCACTTGAAAATATTAGAAAGGGATTTCGGTAAAGGTAAATTGATATAATTTGTATGGAAATCATACAAAAGTTTCGGTTGGAATGCGATATTATCCATTGTGCCGAACTCAATATTAATTAGGTTATCAGTCATTCAAGCGTGTGGAAAAATCTCGTTTTATAGGGCTGGAATGCATTCGGTGCGGAGAAGTCTATTCTGACCCGCAGATCACAGTTTGCAGAACGTGTGGCGACGTCTTAACAGGTAAGTATGATCTTACAGGTCTCAAAATTAACATAAAGGAGCAAAAACATTCAATATGGAATTACGCACCAGTTTTGCCTCCGGTTCTTCCTGAAAACCAGGTCTCATTGGATGAGGGGAATACTCCATATGTAAGGCTTGAAAACTACGGCAGCATGATTGGCGCCGGAAATATTTGGGCCAAACTTGAGGGATGCAATCCAAGCGGATCCTTCAAGGACCGGGCTGCTAGTGTTGAGGTATCACTTGCGAAGCAATGGAAGTGCGCTGGAATATTTACTGCATCTTCGGGCAATGCCGCTGCAGCACTAGCTGCCTTCGCTGCTCGTGCAAGGCTTAAATGTCTAATACTGGTCAGGGAGGATTCAACCCTTTCCAAACTGGAGCAGATTTCTGCTTATAATCCACGAATTGTTAGGGTAAAGAAACTCTTCACCAACAAACAAACCTTGATGGAATCCCTGAAGAGAGTTGAGACGCTGCTCCCAGGCTGGAGGAACGGTTTCGTCTGGGCACCGTTTAATCCTCTGGCCGCCGATGGGGTAAAAACAATTTCATACGAGATTTCTTCGAAGAAAGTTCCGGATTATGTATTTGTTCCAACAGCTGGAGGAGATCTTCTCTTCTCTATTTTCAAGGGATTCAGTGAACTAAAGAACATGAACCTTATTGACAAAATGCCAAAAATCGTGACAGTGCAGGGCGATAATGCCAGCCCACTGGTTCAGGCATTAGAAAAAAACCTTGACCATGTTGAGGAAACCGGTACTCCCAGCACGATAGCAGGTGCCCTTAGAGTCAACTTCGGAGCAAACCACGCAATTAAGGCTATAAAGGAATCTGGAGGGTTTGGAATATCGGTGTCAGATCGGGAAATAGAAAATGCCCAGAAAAACCTTGCAGAGCTGGACGGAATATTTGCAGAAACCTCTTCTGCTGCCGCTCTTGCAGGAGTTGAAAAAGCAATTAGAAGCGGGCGAGTCCAAAAGGATGCAACAATATCTGTAATTCTAACCGGGACAGGATTCAAGGAATACCAGTTCAATCAATCCGAATTGAAAGGGATCGAGTTGCTTGATTCAGTGAATGATCTAAAGGTTTATTAGTTGGAAACAGACCGCGCCAGGATCCTCTAGAAATTCAGAAGTTTTGGAAGTTTTTAGATGCAGGCATAGATCAATTTATGAAATTAATTAATTCATAACATTTATTTATCCTGACTTATTGTTCATTGAGTGATAAAGGATGGTTTTAGCTTACGTCTTGATAGACACACTTCCAGGTTCAGAAGAATCTGTAAA
>JAJZLW010000116.1 GCA_021850505.1 Thermoplasmata archaeon | reverse complement strand
CTGCTGCCCTTCTTATCCTGGGCCTTATTTCCGCATAATTCCTCGCCATGTCCACAGATGCAAAGTGGATTATGAGTGGATTGTCGGGAGGCCTTCCCTTTGCGTTGTATATCTTTGTGCATGCTGCCCCGTTTGTGGCATCCGCACCCAGCCCATAAACGGTTTCCGTTGGAAACACGACAGTGCCTCCAGATCTTATTATTTCAGCTGCCTCATCGACGATTGAAGGATCAGGATTCAACTGGTCCACCTTTCGAATAATTGTCATTCCTAGAACTAATATGATAGCATTAATATTAAGCGTAACTATCCCTTCGCATATGAAAATAGAATCCTACAGTATTTCCCTTGATTTCAGGAGTTCAAGTGATTATGTCAATGGTTATGAAAGGATAGTCGCAACCCACAACGGTGAGATATTCGAGCTCGATGCCTCTGATATATCTGTAAAATCGGTTAAAGTCAACGATGAGGAAAGAACTTTCACACAGGACCAGAAGAACTCAAAGGTCATTATTGACGGCGGTTTCAACGGACCATGTGACATCGACGTAGTATTCGTATCAAAAGTCTCAAAAGCACTGAGGGGACTTTACCGTGTCAAGGTAGGGGATGATGAATTCTTCACAACCGATTTCGAACCGACCGGGGCAAGGAGAATGATCCCCTGCGTGGACAACCCCTCCTATAAAGCAGCATTCCTTGTTTCAGTGACGGTTGATAATGAAATAGATGCAATATCAAACATGCCGGTAAAGGGTACAACCATCGTGACAGGAAGAAAGAAGATAGAGTTTGAATCAACCCCGCCAATGTCAACATATCTCCTCTATATTGGTGTGGGAAAATTTTCTTCAATCACTGATAAATTGAATGGGAAGGACATAACACTGATTGCGCCAAAGGGGTCTCTCTATTCAACTGATTTTCCAGTCAAATCTGCAATCAGGAGTATCAAATTCTATGAGGATTATTTCGGGATCCAGTACCAGTTGCCGAAGCTTCATCTCGTCTCTGTACCGGATTTTGCTGCCGGTGCCATGGAGAACTGGGGTGCAATCACATTCAGGGAGAGATACCTGCAGGCAGAGAAGAACAGCAGCCAGGTCGTTCTTGAGAGAATAGAGGAGGTAGTGGCGCATGAGCTTGCCCACCAGTGGTTCGGCGATCTTGTAACAATGAAATGGTGGAATGATCTCTGGCTTAATGAGAGCTTTGCCACATTCATGGCATTCAAGGCTGTTGATGCGAACCAGCCGCATTATGAGATAACAAAGGAATTTGTCAATTCAGAGAAGAATGGCGCTCTCCTTGCAGACTCGCTTTCCACAACGCATCCCGTTGATGTTGAGGTCAAAAAACCAGAAGAGATATCACAGATATTTGACGAAATCAGTTATGGCAAGGGGGGCAACGTTCTCAGAATGCTTGAGTCTTATCTCGGTCATGACGGCTTCAGGGATGGTATTCGATCATACCTTAAGAAATACTCATTTTCAAACGCCTCAGGATCAGATCTGTGGGAGGAGCTCTCAAGCGTTACCGGACAGCCGGTGTCATCAATAGTCAGGGCGTGGATAACAAAGAGTGGATATCCATATATCGAGGCCCACCTGGATCATGACAGCATAAAACTTAAACAGGGAAGGTTCACACTTCTCCCGTCAGATAAAAAGGATGTCTGGCCTGTCCCGCTCATAATCAAGAGGAAGGACGGAGAGGAAAGGCTCCTTCTTGATACTGAAACGGCGACGATTCCAGCCAAGGATTTCGTAAAGATAGACTCCGGAAGCATGGGTTTTTACCGTGTTTTCTATGATTCCAGGCTTCTCAAGAACCTCCTGGGTATTTACAGCACACTGCCAGCACTGGATCGCTGGTCCATCATAAATGACCTGAATGCTGCTTTTCTTTCAGGTAAGGTCAGGATGGTAGATTATTCAAGAACTCTCCAGACCTTCTGTGATGATGATGATCCATTCATAATGGATACGCTGATGGGTGACATGTTTTACCTTCTTCTCATCGATCCTGGGAACCAGAATCTAAGGCAGATATTTCTTGATTCACTGCTTAAATTCAAGAAAAAACTTGGGGAACCTGCATCTGGCGAGAAACATTTCGCTACCGTTGCCAGATCCTCCGTATACAGCTACCTGCCTCTCCTGGACAAGAAGTGGGCTGCAGATTTTTCAGCAAACTTCCCAAGATATAATGATTTCAATCCAGACCTGAGACGGGGTCTTGCAGTCGCAGAGGCAATAGCGAAGAATGATGCTTCCGTGCTTCTTGAAGCAATCAGGAAAAGCAGGACAGATGAGTCCAGACAGCACCTGATCTATGCCCTTGGTGTCCTGAATGGCGAGAAGAACTACGCCCAGGTTAAGAAAGCAATAGAGGAAAATGTTGTGCCGAAACAGGACTGCATCACAGCGTTCATTTCCCAGGCCATGAATCCCGATGACAGGGAGATTGTGTTCAAAGACTTAACATGGATACTGGATTTCACAACAAGCGTTTTCGGTGGTTCAGGGTACGTGGCACGCATTGTCGAAAGAATCGCACCGCTGGTCGGCCTTGGCAGGAAGGAGGATATGAAGAAGTTCCTGTTTGGCATACAGAACCCTGAAGCCAGCACCGGTGTCAAGAAGGGTCTTGAATACCTCGAGATATTCTCGTCCGTCAGGGAACGAATGCGCGAATGATCAGAATGCTTTGGAGATGCTCACTGAATTTACCATTGCATATGGCATGAATGAGGATGCAATCTCTTCCCACCATCTGACATTCCGCTGATCCTTTGAAACCGATTCTATATTATTCAGTATATCCGGAATTGAATCGCTTATCCTGATTCCACGCACGGAACCCTTTATCTCACCATTTTCTACTATGAAAACACCATCTCTCGGAACTGTCGAGAAAACACCGTTTCTGTAATCCTGAAACCTTGTATACCATGCATTCTTGATAAACAGACCGTGTTTCATTTCAGATAACATGGACTCCCAGTCATCCCTCCCGGGAGAAAGGTTTAGCTGCCATGGATGCGGTGATATGACACCAGCATGGCCGTTTGTTTCTGTCTTGAATTTTACTGCTGTCGAATGTGAATGCAGATATGTCTTCAGTATACCATCGACAATCATCGGTGTATTTGATGTGGGCACACCCTCGTCATCAATTTGCACCGCAGAATCTCCATTGAAATTCAAAGGATCATCATGAAGTGTGATGCCTTCTCCTGCGACCTTTGAACCAATTTTTCCCTCAAAACAGCTCATGCCGGAATCAACGCTGTGTGCTGAGAATAATGAACTCCCGTAGGTAAGGAGATTCCCCACGAGATGCGGCCCCATCAGAATGCTGAATTTGCCCGGTTCCAGATCTGCTGCGGTCATTGAGAGCTTTGCAGTCTCGGCCGCAACGTTTCCCATCATATCAGGCACCTTACCCGGTCTGGAGTTTCCAAATCCAAAGTGTGTCGCTTCCTGTCCCGTTCCTTCCCCTCTGAATGCCCTTATCAGGAGATGCAGCCCTCCCTTGTTATATGAGGATTCATTGGTGGGTGTCCGGAAACTGATTGTTGAATAATGGTTGTAGACAAGCCCTGATGCCCTGTCAGCGCCTGCATTCATTGCGGAATCAAGCATGCTTGACGCAAACGAATCGATGTCCGCTTCGATTTTGCTGAATTTCTTTATTCCTGAATAAACCTCCCTCCTGTCATGGAGGCCAAAATAATTCTCGTTATCGGGAAGTGCGTTAAGAATGGAAATCGCCTTCTCGATCTCATCCTCGGGTTTCTCGAATCTCCTGATTGATGATGAGAATATCTTCTTACCTTTTGCGATGAATATGTTTGCCGCCGTCTCCTCCCAGTGGTTGAAAAGGTCCTTTGAGCCCGCTGAAAACCTGATCTGATCTGTATCTGCTTCCTCGATTGTTACAATAAAATCTGAAAGATCTTTTTTTTCAAGTATCCTGTATATTCTGTCAACTGTTTCCATGATTAACACCTATTTTATGTATATATTCCTGAGACGTGCATGGGGTCCGCCCATCCAGACATCAAGACCCTGTTCAGGGTCACCCTTTCCGCACATTCCAGCATAGAATTCCATCTCTTTCCCGACTGCGTCGATGGAACTGTAGAACTTTATCGTGTTAGTTTCAATGACAGGCCGTCTCACCTGTCCCTCTACCCTGCCATTCCTGATAAGATATGCCTCCTTGCCGACGTATTTCTCGTTGAATCTTATGTCATCTATGTTCCATTCAGTGAAGTTCTTTATGTAGACACCTTGCTTGATGTCAGATACAAGATCGTCAAATGTGTGCTCTCCAGGCTCGATGTATGTCGTGCTCATCCTCGGCAGTGGTTCCATGTTCCAGTCAGATGATCTCCCGCCGCCGTTGGCTTCAACTCCTAAACGTGCTGCACTTTCCCTGTTGTGTATGAATTCATCGGTGAAACCTTTGCGGTAAAGATACCTCTTTCTTGACTGGACGCCCTCATCATCATAAACATAGAAGCCAAAACTTCCTTTCATTGATGGGTCATCTATGACGCTTACCGCCCCAGATCCTATCTGGAATGGATACTGTTTTCCTGTCAGGAAGGACTCGCCTGCAAGTGCACCTTCCCGGCCCACAATCCTGTCATACTCCGTGGGGTGTCCAGCGGATTCATGAGCCACGATTCCTGAGATCTCCGGTCCTATCACAACATCCATCTTTCCCTTCTCGATTGCAGGAGCCTGCATTGCCTTCTTTATCGATCTGATATCATTTGAGATCCTGTCTTGAAGATTGATACTGTCAAGGTACTCGTATCCCCCGGTGGTACCGTACTCACCGGATGACTGCTCGAACTGTCCGGAATCAAGTATACCTGCAAAGTAGAAGTAGAATATTCTCGAGAATTCACCCCTGATATCGGACCCCTCGGAATTGACATAATGCTGCTTCACGATCTTGTCGGAAACAACGTTCATCCTGACCTTTGCCCCCTGTTCCTCCATAATTGAGTCTATATTTTTTAGAATTGAAACCCTGTCATCAAGTGATGCGTCCTCAACCTTCCTGGTACCTGAAACCAGCCAGGTCTTCTTTCCATTGCTTTTTGTGAATATCTTTGACTTTCCCGGCGTTCTTGACTTTGTTACTGCAGAATCGATTGCCTTCTCGATCTTTGCGGGATCTTCCGAATTAACATATGCCATTGAAAGTGAATTATTGAGCACCCTTATAGCATACCCGCCGGATGAAAGGGAACGGGCCCCCTCAAATGATCCATTCCTGAATGATGCTCCGCTCGACTCCATCTCCATGTACCTGACTTCGGCATACTTGCTCTTTTTTCCGCACTTTTCCAGGATGTCGTTTATTGATTCACCAGCCATCTAATTCTTCTCCTTTAGTTTCTTTAACCTCTTCTCATAATCCTCAAATATCTGAGAAATGCACTTACCGAAGTTCCAGTCATGCTGATCGACGCTCATTGAAATCCTTCCAGAAATTAGCCTGGTCCTCACAGAATATTTTGTGCTCCCCTCTGTCTTGTATCTCTGGACGTTAATATTGAGGGTACCGTTCTTGTGACCAGTTATCCTGTGAAACTTTCCGATGAATTTGTCGGCAAGGAAATAAGCTGTATCGTATAGATCCTCGTCACCAGGGAAAAGCCCGCTTATATTCACCAGAACTCCATCCTCCTTTGAAGCCCCGACCGCAGCATCTATTATGACATCCATGTCAACCGATCCGATGAGTTTCTCATTCTCATCAACAACTGGTATGGAATGCAGGTGCTTCTCAACCATCAGGTCTGCCGCATCCTGTAATGGATCATCAGGGCTGAGTGGAGAGAGATTGTACATAATTGAACCACTCGTTATGGTTATTGCATTCTTGCCGGATGTGTACTGGCCGTAACTTATCTTCTCCTTGAAGCCGAACATCTCCTTGCTTGCAGATTCAAAATTGATGAAACCCCTGTACTTTCCTGATGCGTCTACAACGAAGATCTCGGATCTGTTAGCCTGGCGCATCTTATCCACTGCGGATTCCGCCGAATCTTTCTCATCGACGCTTTCTGTGTTCTCTGTCAGGAGGTCCCTGCACTTGAGATTCCTGGCATTGAATAGCTCATCCAGATGCTTCATCAGATCCGTCCGGGAAATTATTCCGGTCACTTTATTTTTATTCAGGACAGGAAGTGCGATTAAACCGCTTTCATGTAGTTTTTCTGCAACGGCCAGCAATTCATCTTCGGCTGAAATGCCCGGGGATGGGACTGCGAAATGTACTATTTTGGAAGAAGCCTGAACACTTCTTCTGCGAAGAATTTCACGGTTTGACAATATACCGACGTATTTGCCGTCCCTTACAACCGGTATAGTGTGTATATTGTTATCCCTCATCTTTGAGATTGCCTCTGCTATTGTTGTCTCCGCTTCCATTGTTATTACGTTTTTAGTCATTGCTTCTGATGCTTTCATAAAGATTCCCTCCAATATTTCAGTTTAAAAGATTTTACTAAATCCCTTACCTCATTTAATACATTTTGACCTTTATTTGCCCTTGAAATCAGATCAGCGACCTTGGACATATCGGTACAGCCCATCCTTGTGACCTCTGATGTGCCGATCCTGCCGTCCCTGTCCACAATTATCCCATTCTTTTCAAGATTCCTCGAAAATGAGATTCTATCGTCCTCCTTTCTCAGGTCAAGGAGGACCTGATGTGATTCACTGTACCATGGCAGGAACCTAACAGG
>JAJZLW010000027.1 GCA_021850505.1 Thermoplasmata archaeon | reverse complement strand
ATCCAATAGTGATCAGGACTTTTAGCAGAGAACTGATTCAAACAACCTGGAACTGAGAAATGAATGGTTTCTATCCTGTATTTGAGTGAAAAATTAATATCGCAATTGGTAAAGGATAGGTAGGGATTCGATTATTTAATTAAGTGGATATCGTAACCAAAATCGTGAGTTAAATAAATCAAATCACTCCCAAGGAAGGAATAGCATACTCTCAACTTCCTGAAGCATGCTTGAAAGATGTTGATATAAGCCTTTCATATAGCTTATTTGGTCAGCAGAAAGTGATTTACTCTGCTTATATAGAAGATTGTGTTCAGCTTCCATCCAAAGATGTTGCATTATCCCCATGCATTGAATTTCTAAATTGATCTTATCGTGTTTTTGAGGAAATTGTAGCTTAAAATGAAACGCTTTGTAACCGCTTGTTTCATTTTTAATGTCGTTCATAGTCGAACCCATGAATCCATGTTCGCCAACTAGAAAATTCGTAACAAAATTTGTGCGAAGGTATTCAATGTCGGGAAATCGAAGAAATATCAACCTCATCCCCACTAAGTCTCCTATCCCTTTTTTATCAAAAAAGAGGTTTTTTACATGGTCCTCCCCCGCGACAAATTCTAGTATGCTCTCGCTCTTTTCATCTAATTTCTTTTGCACCTTTTCAATAAAAGATGACAGGGATTTTGGTCTGGTTTTTACAAATGGGGCATCTGATTTATCTCGAAAGAAATTATCTGTTAAATCGGAAATATATGCCTCTGCCTTGAGAAGCGAATCAAATTTTTGAGAATATAGTTTCCTCACCCATGGTTGCCAATCTTGTCTTTTATTAGTTATTGACTCATCATTAAAACTACTTTAGATCAGTGGAATTGACGTGAGTGGATGATAGAAATGTTGTTGAAGGAAAGCGCTCAGTATCAACCCTAACGTCATACTTCTGATTAGCCTCCATTTTGTTTTCTTTTAGCACTTCATCCAGCCCCCTTTTTACAATCTTAATTTTTTTATCTGGTTTCATGGAATCTTCATCCAGGTCGATAACCTTTAACACTTTGGCATCAAATGAAAAAACTATCCTGCCATGTAATCGCCGGTTGAATATTGTGCATTTTCGCCGGAATAAAAGTGATCCAGATCAGTATCCTTAATCTTACACATAATTCTGGACACTACGATTTTCTAAATTGACAATGTTATTAAAGCGAAGGACTTAATGACGAGAACTAGGGAATTTGAGTTTGCAGATGACATTAAGGGAGTCAGGGCTATCTTCCAAAGACTTGATTACTATTTAGTTCCAATAAGAAATTCAGATAACTTTCACAATTATTATTACCTATCTTTGCCCATTTGTAACACTACAATTCAATGGAAATCTTCTCCAGGAGTTCCTTCTGCTCTTTTGTTAACTCAACAACAGAATGTGATCCGTTTGTGTATACGACCTCCTTTATGCCTGATATGATCTTCTCGGTCTGCTGATAAGTAAATCCAGACCGGGATGCAATCATCGCCATTATCGTGTAACCAAGGATGGAGAGGAACATCCTTGCCCTTGTTCCTCTCTCCGATCTCGCATACAATGGTTCCATGGATGGCTTTGAATGCATGAATGCCTTCTCAACGACATCCTTCTGCCTGTAGATTCTCAAAATATCGTCAGCGCTCATCCTTGTATTCGTGAACAGAACAAAGAAACCCATCCTGTTTGTTCTTGCCTGTACTGCATTATGCTTCAGCCTGTACGTGAATGTCTTTCCTGATGGAATGATCTCAATGTATTTCAGCATGTTACCTGCTGCTTTCATAACAGATCGGATCATGTCCTGCTGGCTGTTGAATTCTTGATCCTGAAGGTCTGTAACCTTTCTCCACAAGTTTGAGGTTCTTTGAGTATGATATGATGGATGTCATATCATAAAAAAGCAAACCGCAGGGATCCATGAGTTTCTTGAACATTTCGTACAGATCCGGAAAATGATTCCCCACGTGCCCAAGAATCCTTGACAGATCATCAGGATCAAGAACCGTCTTCAGCTTCCTAAACACATACAGCTTTTAGAATCTTGATACAACCAGCCTTAGAGGAATCGGATCAATAGCCTTGACCATTTGCCATTGCAATGATCTGATCCCGGTAAGGATGCTTTTCCATGATCTATACATCTCCTGTGCAAGATTCCATACAAGATGTGAGCTTCCGTATTCATATATCCTGGAGGATGAGAATATCCTCTTTGGCCTCTTCTCCCTGAATGTGCCGGTCTCATCTATCGATCCCATGAGCACTTTCTTCTTCACAGGCTTCTTTTTCTTCTTGTCCCGTATGCACTTTGCAACATACAGGTAATAGTTTCCTCCTATTACCTTCAGTTCAAGTTTCTTCCTCTGTTCTCTTTTCATATTAAGGCATGTATCCTTAACTGCATCTGGGGCACTATCGATCATATATATTTGTTTTAGTGCACTTGTTAAAACAGTTTACTAGTTTCCACTGAAAATGCTTGGAATAAAGGGTTGGCAGAATACGTATGAATTGAAATGAAAAATAACAATATACTACTTTATTCCCTATATCATAGGCTCAGCTGATTACAAGAATATGTGTTAATGCGAAAGAGTTCAGGTAAATTAACATTGGTATAGTAATTGTAGAATATGAAAGAAGGGGAAAAAGATACAGTGATCTAAACCTGACTTTTAATATGGTTTCCTAATAAACTGGGTTATCTAGAGGAGGTTTCATTTTTAAAAACTGACCTTGGAAAATGCTGCATACTGAAGGCTGCTGCGGAAAGAATGATCTTACCCAAATCTTTGCCACTTTCCGTGAGAAAATATTCAATTCGGATCGGATACTCGGACACAATCTTCCTATTGATAATCTTATACTTCTCAAGTTCACGCAGACGAATAGAGAGCATCTTCGGAGTTATCCCTTTAACGTTAACTCGAATGCGGTTAAATTGTTTTTCCCCAAGGAATATCTCCCTCAGTATGGCCCCTGTCCATTGTTTTCCTATTACCCGGAAAGTGACCATGATTGGACAGGTTTTGAGTTCTTTCGAATTATATATCTCCCTTATTTTCTCTGACACAAACTCGGAATCTAGTTCCATATGGAGATACTTAAATACAACAAGGATAATAAAGTATTGTTTGTATATAAAGTATCTTTTATATATCGAATATCAAAACAGAACAATCCTAAAAACCTTTAATTTATACTTGATATAAATTTTGAAACTTTTCCATATATATATCTTTCATCTATATGGATGACTTGTGTCTACATTAGAGAAAGATATCCAAAATACAAGTAGTTTAATCGCAGACCCGCTGCCGGATTTGAGATATGCAAGGAGATCTCTTGTACTGTTTGGTTTGATGGTTTTGTTAGTTTACTATATAGAAATGATGATGACTGCTTCTATTCCTAAAATTCTAATTGAATACCATGAGACGCTTGGAAAGGTATCGCTTATTCTCGCATTGTACACAATCTTTGGAGTGGCACTCATCCCGGTTGTAGGGAAACTTGGAGATATCCATGGAAAAAAGAAAGTCCTTATGTACGTCCTTGTTGCCTATTCAATCATGGTTGTCTCCACTTCCCTTACCCCTAACTTTACATGGCTTCTAATTTCCAGAACTTTTCAAGGAGTTGGAATAACAATATCTCCCCTAGCTTTGACATTGGCCAGAGAACAGTATCCACGTAAAATGATAGCAAAGGCCCAGGGACTGATTTCTGGTATGATTTTTGCAGGAATCGGATTGGGACTGTCAGCCGGAGCGTTGGTCTCAGAATACTGGGGTTGGCAGACAAATTACCATATCGCCGCACCAATAATTATTATACTTACAATTTTAACCTGGCTTTATATCAAGGAATCACGCTTCAAGAATTACGATATAAAACTAGATATTCCGGGGTCAGCCATACTAGGTTCATCTCTTGCTTTGTTCGTCCTTGGGTTATCACAAGCAACCAGACTGGGATGGATGTCACCACTAATTCTTGGCTTCTTTTTTGGTGGTGGAATACTATTGATCCCGTTGTATGTTTTTGAAAAGAAGGTTTCTCAGCCGATTTTAGACTTCTTTCGTCTAGGAGAGAAGAACATACTCGTGTCGAACATTATCGCATTTATTACGGGAACAGCGATAGTTCTATCTTTTGCTTCTCTTGTTTATAAACTTGAAGATACCCCTCCCGCCGGATATGGTTTTAGCATTGGAACAGCTGGCATGTATATTCTACCCTTTGCCATAATCGTGCTAATAACTTCCTACCCGATCGGAGCATTGAATTCCAAGTATGGGGTCAAGCCATTCCTATTTCTCGGTGGAATAATTGGGGCTGCTGGTTCTATACTTCTTGCATTTGAAACTATTGCATACCAGATACCTATTTTCCTATGCATAACAGCGGTAGGATTCTCAATGTTGTTGATTTCTCGGCAGGTAATGCTGATAATGTCGGTTAATAACGAAGAAATGGGCACAATGGTTTCAATTAGCCAGATTTTCTTCAACATGGGTCAAAGTGTCGCACCAGCCATTTCTGCCTCAATCCTTTCAGCCTATGCTGCAAGTGTAATCATAGGGGGAGAATCGTATTCCCTCCCAACCCATCAAGCGTTCGGCTATATTTTTTGGTTTGTAGCCGTGATCTTTATGATTTCATTTTTGCTTGCACCCTTCGGGAAGGAAGTGATTGGGAAGCATCAGGCTGATTTGCATAATACTTCTATAGGAAGTTCTTCAAAAAGCCCAAAATGACAGCAGAAGGCCAAACAGTTAACTATTGGAGAGTGTCTGTTGCTAAAAAATCGTTTATTTCAAATAGGATTTAAAGGTTATAAATTTCTATTCTGAAAAACAAATTTCACGGCGGGAATCATTTGTATTTTATCACATTCCTATAAATTCGTGCATTTTATTAGGTTACAGAGAACATTGTTATTCGAGATTTAATTGTTCAGACGATATCTTTTTGGAAACTGTTCTCCTTCTAATGAAATGCTCAGATGGCATCAATCAGTTCATGATGAAGATAAGGGTAGATTTTTTGGGTTATCTGAGAATGAATTTTTGAATCTTTGCCATATTAATTTACTTTACTTGCATGAAAATGTTGTTTGCCTGCTAAGTTTACAGTTGCAATGCCATGAAATCCCAGCAGCAATAGCGTAAGCCATCGATCTTCCCTGAAAGATGCAGGAAAAACCTGAAAATAATGGCAATATTTGGGTGAGTATCGCTATATTAATGATAACATCGCAACCCTTATTGAAAACCAAAGAGATTGTGAAACTTATTCGAAATCCTCTATTTCTTTCATCAGTTCATTCATTTTTTCATTTTCGTATGTCCGTCATTATCCTCCCGATGATGAAATTATCTTAATTAAAGCCTTGTCACCTTTCTGATATATCTGCACGAGATCTCATCCTTTATTGAGATAGGTTTCGAGGTCCCTTTCCGGTATTGCCTTGTACTTATTACCGTTGTTAAGGATCTCGGCCTTCTTATCCTTGAATTACTCTTTAAGCCTTTCTTGGAGATCGTTCACCTTTAGGGCCATGAATTCTTACTTTTCCTTATCCGAGAACTTCATGCCGTAGGCATTCTCCAGCATCATTATTGCTGTATCTCTCATTTTGTTTGAAGTTATCTTGGGAGCGTCCTCCTTTTTCTTGCCAGATTCTTCGGTTTCAATAGACTTAGGCCACTTTGAAACTGTTTTTGTCTTTACTCTCTTGTGACGTCCCTCTCTATGAACCATTATGAATTTTATTCAGGGGCGGGAAATAAACCTTTTTTCTTCAGCGCTGTTCAGGTTTGTATAAAAGGATATTTAGAATATGTAGGGTCTCCATGCATAGCTAGTCTTAATCATTGTCCCTTTTATCCTTCTAAGAAGTAATGTGGACAGCATAAATTGGTTCTTCTTTTCGAGTGAGTGCTTATCTATTGGCAGAATCAATGGAGTATCCTTCCTCAGTATTTCTCCTGAAGCGATCTTCTATTTTTGGTATTCTTTAGGTATTCTGATCTTTCAGGTACCAGGAAAGTGAAATAAGCATTCCTTATCTTAGAAAATTCTGGCATTGAGCTTATCTACAGTGGAACTTGCACATAGGTTACTTTTCTATCGCCAACCTTGAGATCCAGAATGTCCCCTCTTACAAGGTCATTCAAACCTTTGATATTCCCGGGGAGCTCCGGCCCTAAACCAGAGGATACTATAAGGGAAATTGAAACGCCCTCCCTGATCGTGGCCATACTGAGGACCTTCGCGAGAACACTCTTTTCCAATAGAACATCTTTCTCAGCTTTCAGACTTGAATTTCATTCTTGATACTGATCCCAAGCTCAACGGATACGGTGTAAAATTTTAGGTAAGATATCATGTGTTTTTTGTCAGTGCTTATGGAACCGCCCATAATGCGCTTTTTTCTCAAGATCCGTTATCTTGACTGAAACAGCCCTTTTAAAATTTTCAAGGTTATCTCTTGCAAAAGTCATTATTGATTTTGGGTCTTAATTAAGGCACTCAAGCTGAAACTCCTTATATTAATGTTCGAAGTCACCTAAGACCTCGCCTTCAGACTCTCATACCATATTTCAGCCTTCTTATTTTCCAGTACTTTGCTGTGTCATGTGACGGGGTGCTTGGGGGATTTAACCATTTACGGTAGAGTAATTATTGCATCATCTTTGATTAAGGATAGGTAGGGAGTTGAACCCTATTATATGGGATCTGCAGTCCCACGCATAACCGCTCTGCCACCTATCCAAGGGAAAATATGGTCTACGGATAATTGCTTACCTTCCTTAAATTTGTTCTTCA
>JAJZLW010000069.1 GCA_021850505.1 Thermoplasmata archaeon | reverse complement strand
AACGGAAGAAAGGTCTCTATAGAGTGAGGTGGCTGAATGGAAGATCAGATAGAGGCACTGATTTCAGCGATTGAAAACTCCACCCGCAGGGAAATCCTCCGGGAGCTGACATCTGATACTTCCTATGCCATGGAACTCAGCAAGCTTGTCGGCGTTTCGCAGCAGGCCATAAACAAGCATCTCTTCCTTCTGGAGAGGGCAAACCTGATTC
Source organism: Thermoplasmata archaeon (assembly GCA_021850505.1). Next base: position 6,658 of record JAJZLW010000069.1, on the reverse strand, counting down.
GGCTGATGCAGGATCCAGAAAACGGCCGGAAGAAAATATACTCCCCGACAGGCTTTTCTTCCCTTATTATAGATTATTCGAGAAATTTTTTCAACATAACTAAAAAAGATATTTATTTTGAAGATTCAGAAAAACTTGAGGCTGCAGACGATGACCTGTTTGCAAGTCTGGCAGAAATTAACAGGCAGATCGAGGAAATAACCAACAGGCGGCTGAAGCTGTTGGCATCCAAGGACCAGATACTAGAAAGGATACATGCTAAAGTGAATTCTCAGGCAATGGATCCCATAACGCGAAAAGTTGTCAATCTCTTCATTGAAAGCATGGACGAGAATTATGTCGCTGACAGGATGGGCATGCCAATAATGCTTGTGGATCATATACTTAAAATAAATGGTATAAAAAAAGATTAATGATTTCTGAATGCCGTTATGCCAGATACAATCGAGAAAGCAAAGAGAAGGAATCCCACCAGCACTGAATAGTCAACGATTGTAACATCGAAGCTGTGGAATTTGTAAATGATTGCCGGCAGTGTCATCAGTACGGAACCTAAGAAAAATAACGGATATTTTACCCTTGATATATTGTAACTCATAATTCACCTCATATAGCAATTCTCAGGAATGTAAAGTCAACGGGCCATCCAGCCATAAGCGCTCTGATGTAAAGGTCAACTGCAACAACAACCAGCAGACTTATAAAAGCGAACTGTTCGTGATACAGGTTGAGCCATGACTGACCATTGTATATCTTCTTCCTTGTGCTGCCGCCAGAAAGACAGCTGTAGCAGTCTGCATATCCACCTATAAGGTGCCTGAATGCGTGGCATGACAGTGTCCAGAATGTCAGGAGAAGAGCATTTGCCAGTATTATTATGCTTCCAAGCCTGAAAATGAAGAAGCCGCTTGTATAAAACATCGATACATAGAAATCATAATAGAAGAATGGGAGAAGAGCCAGTCCTATATAGAAGAAATATCTGTGGAAATTGTTCAATGAAAAGAAACCTGTTTCCCCCCTGTATATTCTTTTAGAGGAATCCATCCTTTCTTCATTGAGGCACGCCATCGGATGCTTGAAAACATGTCTGTAGTAATCTTTCCTGTAAGCATAGCAGGATAACCTGAAAAGTGCAACAAACGGCAATACGAGAACAGTTGGAGAATAGAACGGATCCACATATCCATGATACTCCCCCACTGGATAGAGGTAAAGTGCAGCCGCTGAAAGCAGCAGAACCAGGACAAATCCCCAGAACCTCCAGTTCAGCTCAAAAAGTTCGCCACCAATGGAAAATTTATTCTTATTTTCAATCATCTTTTTCTCCTCCTCATCCTGTGAACGAGGATACCTATTGGATCATAAAATTCATTCACAACCCTCTCCTTTTCTGGAATGATGGCATTGTCTGTAATATGAATACCCTCAGGGCATACATTCTGGCAGCATTTGGTAATATTGCAGAAACCTATCCCACCATCAGTGTGAAGCAATCCTGTTCTGTCTATTGAATCCAGAGGATGCATATCGAGCGCTGCAACCTTGACCATGTGTTTTGGCCCGAAATAGTTCGATTCATGTTCTCTTATTACATGACAGACATCCTGGCACAGGAAGCATTCAATGCAGGTCCTGAACTCCTTTGATCTTGTCACATCAATTGCCTGCATCCTCCACGGTTTTGGCAGATCTGGTTTGGGGGTGAAAGGCGGTATCTTCTTGGCAATGACCCAGTTATGTGAAACATCTGTAACAAGGTCCTTGACTACGGGGTAAGCCCTCATGGGTTCTATCTGGATCCTGCTCCCTATTGTGTCTATCCTTGTCTTGCACATAAGTCTTGGAAGGCCATTTATCTCGGCAGAGCATGAACCGCACCTCGCTGCCTTACAGTTCCATCTCACTGCAAGAGTGGGATCTATGTTGTTCTCGATGTAATGCACTGCATCAAGCACTACCATCCCCTCATCCGGCGTAATCTCATAATCAACAAAATGCGGCGCTTCGTTTGCTGACGGGTTTGATCTTTTTATTGAAATCACAACTTTTTCTGGCATTCTAGGTGGCCTCCTTTGGTAACAAAGCCTCAAGCTCTGGTGGCAGTTCTGGAACAGGCTCAGTTCTCATCTGGTATGAATTTCCATCCTTGGTGAATATGATGTTCTTTCTCCACGACTTGTCAGTGTTCGGATAATCGAGCCGATAATGCGCTCCACGGCTCTCCTTTCTCTCTATTGCAGCAACAACAAGCATTTCAGCAACGGACGCCATGCCATTAATCTCCAGGCATGTCACAAGTCCGGGATTAAAAACTGTAGAGCCACTGACGCCGACATTCAGCGACTCCTTTTTGATTTGCCTTACTTCTGCGAGTGCCTTTTTCAGGTTCTCCTCATCTCTCCAGATACCGACATTGGTGGACAGAGCGACCCTTAATCTCTCAAATAGCGTGAAGGGATTCACTCCATCCGGCTTATTCAAAAATGCAAGGACCCTGTCAATTTCAGCGTTAACCTCGGAATCATCGACCTCTTTCTCCTTAACCTTTGCAGCATATTTTGCAGCAGATTCTCCTGTTCTCTTTCCAAAGACAAGCAGATCTGCAAGGGAATTGCCGCCGAGTCTATTTGCCCCATGCACACCGGAGGCGGCTTCACCGGCAGCGAAAAGACCCTTCATCCTTGTTTCATTCGTTTCTGGATCAATCCTGATGCCGCCCATGTGATAATGCAATGTTGGCGCAACTTCCATCTTCTCCTTTGTTATGTCAACCCCCGAAAACTCCTTGAACTGCATGTACATGCTTGGCAGTTTTTCCATTATGTATTTTGCTCCCTTGTATGATATGTCAAGGTAGACTCCACCATGCTCTGTCCCCCGGCCTTCCATAATCTCCCTGTATATTGATCTGGCGACAACGTCCCTGGCATCAAGTTCCTTCTTGTTCGGTGAATATCTCAGCATAAACCTTTCACCCTTGGCATTAAAGAGGAGCCCACCGTCGCCCCTTACGCCTTCTGTCACAAGCAGACCTCTGATTGCAGGTGGCCAGAGCATTCCTGTCGGGTGGAACTGTACCATTTCAAGATCCATCAGTTCTGCCCCAGCTTCGTAGGCAAGAGAAAGGCCATCACCTGTGGATTCCCAGGAATTAGACGTGACCTTGAACATTCTTCCGAGTCCTCCGGATGCCATGATCACGGTCTTGGCAGATATAACCACGAAATTTCCTTTCTTAAGGTCAAATCCTATTGCGCCATAGACCCTTTTGCCATCCGTGACAAGTTTCGTTATCATTGTCTCTTCTAGGAAGGATGCACCACTGTGCAATACTTTATCCTGCAGGGTCCTGATAAGTTCCAGACCAGTCTTGTCACCGACATGACAGAGTCTGCGGTAAGTATGTGCTCCAAAGGCGCGCTGCAATATCTTGCCTTCAGGGCTCCTGTCGAAGAGTGCACCAAATTCCTCAAGTTCCAGGACCCTTTCAGGAGCGTCCTTAGCAAGTTTTTCAACAAGCCTCCAGTCCCCCAGGTACACACCCTCGACGTAGGTATCGGCAAAATGCACTTTCCAGTTATCTTCTTTATCCACATTTCCAAGAGATGCTGCGATGCCACCCTCGGCCATGACAGTATGCGCCTTTCCGAGAAGAGATTTAGAAACTATAAGGACACTAACATCCTGCTTGAGTGCCTCAACAGCAGCCCGCAAGCCAGCACCTCCGGCCCCAATTATAAGTACATCAGTTTTCAGTTTAGTAACAGCAGGTCTATCTATAATTATCGCCGGTCTGGAAGTCCAAGATCAAATTTATAACTTTCGTAGAACCGATGCTGTGGGCTGAATAGCGATTAAATATTAGTAGTCACTTAAAACAGATAGTCTTCTCAGTGAATCCAGTTCAGATGAATCAAGCCTTCCGGGAAAAACTATAGCCGAGGGTTTATCTGAAAAATATTCTTTTTCTGCGCTCACAGGATTTCCGATAAAAATTTTCTGTTCAGGCATTCCAAAGGCATTCACGATGCACAATCTCGCAAATTCAAGATCAATTTTTTTTCCATACTTATTATTCATTTCCCGAAGAATGTGTATAGCCTCTGAAGGTTTCATAAAACCGGATGGAGACAGGTCAAGCAATATTAATGAATGCTCCTCATTGGTGATATTTCTTACGAGTTTTTCATAGGGGCTCTTTGGAAAGAATTTTTCTGATACAAATGGAAGGGAGATTACTGGTCCAAGATTGTATAAATGCAGACCCATGTAGCCAATAATTGCTGTGACTATGGATGCATTCTCATAGATCTTGACGGGAATTCCAAGGTCTTCCAGTTCAAAACGGATCTGATTGTGGGTTGTGGCTGTGAGTGCATCCCCTATGACAAGGAGTGCAGTTTCAAACTGCTGGGCAGCTTTTATGATCACGTCAGATTGCTCAACATCTTCGCGATCAAGCTGCTGGATATCTTTTTTCAATTCCCTGGATATTCTTTGAATGTCATCTTTCATGGAACCTGACGTGTACTGCTCCATGAATATCTTATCACATTTTTTTAACTGTTCTATCTCCTCCATCGTCAGTGATCGATACCCACGCAGGCCCATTCCCATTATGTATAACGTCAAAAATCTTCTTGAATCCTAATCAGTTCATTGAGCTTCGATAACCTTTCTCCCCCAATCGTACCGGATTTCATCATCTCGCTTCCAAATGCGACTCCAAGGTGTGCGATGAAGTCATCTGTTGTTTCACCACTCCTGTGTGAAATAACCGTCTTCCAGCCCGCGGAATTGGCGAGCCTGACCGCCTCAATTGTCCTGGAAAGAGTGCCTATCTGATTGACCTTAATCAGGACTGCATTGGTGGATTTTTTCTCAATACCTTTTTTAATTCTCTCAGGATTTGTTGTATAAAGATCGTCGCCTATTATCAATGCGCGATCCCCCACTCTCTTAGTTATAGCGGCAAACCCATCAAAGTCGGTATCAACCAATGGATCTTCAATGATTGAAAAACCATGCTCCTTCACGAGTGATTCTACAAAATCAATCTGCTGATCAGGTGTCTTCTTTTCGTGACGGTATACATATTTACCGTTTTCAAAGAATGACGTGGATGCCAGATCACTTCCCACAAGAATTTTTGTTTTTGTCTCTCCTTCTATCTCATGGGCTGCTTCCCTGACAAGTTCAACCGCTTCCATATCCTCTATGTTGCATGTCCAGGCCCGTTCATCCCCAACCCCTATGCTTATGTCAGGAAATTTCTCTGAAAGCTTTTCGCCAACCCGTTTGTGCACCTTAATGTTTGTGAATACATTCTTAAAGGCATCATCCGTTTGCGTGCACACAAAGAATTCCTGTATTGTCGTACCGTTTTTTGAATGCTTGCCTCCTCCGAGGACATTTCCCAGTGGTTTCGGAATCCTGGAGGAGAATAGGCCGCCTGTGTATTTGTATAACGGGATTCCAAGTGCATTGGAAGATGCCTTTGCAAGTGCAATTGAAAGTGCAGTCGCCAGGTTCCCACCAATTTTACTGAAGTTGCCAGTACCATCTATCTCATCCAGCTTCCTGTCAAATTCTCTCTGATTCAGGGAATTGAAACCCAGTATTTCCTTTCTGACAACCTTGTTAAATAATTCGACGGATTTTGCTGCTCCGCCATCGGGAAACGCCTTTACCTCGGTTTCACCAGTACTTGCACCGGACGGTGCTGAGCAGATTCCGTGAGCATTTTCGAGAAATATTGTTGCCTCAACCGTTGGATTGCCTCTTGAATCCGCAATTATTCGCACTTTTGCATTATTTATCTCAAAGATCTTGTCCATACACAAGAAGTGAGGTATAGGTTAAATATCTTTGTTCGAAGCAATATTTTTGCTGTATTTACAGTCAAATCAAATCTTTTTGATGTTCCTGTACCGATCAGCAAAGCTGTTATAATTTGCCTTGTATTCTGTCCACAACTTTTTGTATTCGTCATTTATGGACCCAATGACAGCAGCGGGTATACCTGCAGCTATTGCATTATCGGGTATCTTTGAACGCGCCTTGACAACTGCTCCCTCTGCAACAACAGCCCATTCACCTATCTCAGCAAAATCAGAAACAGTTGACCCCATCCCGACTATTGACCATGATCCAAGCTTCGCGGTATGAATTGTGGAGAGGTGGCCAACGGTCACATGTTCATTCATCTCAGTTTTCTCACCCGGTCTAGCATGTATTACACAATTATCCTCAATTGCTGAATAATCCCCAACCTTGATTGATCCATAATCCCCTCGCAGGACAGCTCCAGGCCCAACCCACACGTAGTCACCAATAGTGACATCTCCAATAACTACTGCATTCTCAAAAATAAAAGCCTTTGAGCTTATAACCGGCTTTCTATCCTCAAACTCATAAACTGACACGGTGCCTTCTATTGTATACTACACTAAAAAACTTGCCTATTATGAATTCAGTTAATTCAGTTGGTGCTTTCTTTTATAGAAGAGACCTTTGTTGCTTCAGTAATCTCTTTCCAGGTCATCCTAAAATCTTTTAAAGGCTCTGAAATTGCAATTGACGATACAAACATTCCATATTTGATTGACTCTGTTAAAGAGTTCTTTCTGTAAAGAGATGCATAGAATCCCGCCCT